>NZ_JAESIT010000029.1:0-56450 GCF_016756935.1 Chryseobacterium sp. KMC2 | reverse complement strand
GTTGTTGTTGTTGTTGTTGTTGTTGTTGTTGTTGTTGTTGTTGTTGTTGTTGTTGTTGTTGTTGTTGTTGTTGTTGTTGTTGTTGTTGTTGTTGTTGTTGTTGTTGTTGAGGTTGACCCGGTGCAGGGCGTAACTCTGGAGGGGTATTGATATTTACATTATCTGTTGCATGTTTTTTATGGGCGTAGTATTCTACGGTTACATAGAATTCAAGCTGCTGAGGGTTTGTTTCGCCTTGCATTGCTTTTCGCATAAGCGCTTTTGTCAGCATAAATTCTGCCCTGGCAGTTCCGTTTTTTACCTTTTCTTTTTTAGTATCTATAGGGGTATTTTGAGCATTATGTCCTGAATCTCTGGAATCATCTTCCCAAAGAGTGAATTGCAGATACTGGGCTTCCAGATTCATGCATCTGGCTTCGGCCACGAGTTTTTCTGTGAAGCTGAAAACTGTTCCGGGAGTATCGTCTATATATTTTAGTTCAACTTTGTTGATCCGGGGAACATCGCTGGGCTGGGGCTGTATCTCAAGCGCCATAGGTGTTTTCCCTTCCGGATTATGAAGATAGGCTTCAATCCTGAAAGTATCTTTATAGGCTGTTGTATTAAAGGTAAAGCTGCCTATTCCTTTTTTCTTAATGGTGGTGGGAACAAATTTACCGTTCACCTTTTTGAAAAGGTGCCAGGTAACGAGCGCCGGATTCCTTTTTTCTCTGGGAGTGGCGGGATACCATTCGTCAATTTTGTAGGTAACCTGTTCGCCAACCTTTGGTTTTGTATTTCCCGATATTTTATAAATTCCTTGTTTTGACATGGCCGAAAAGTGTATGGTTAATAGGCATCTACTTCATTGGCATCCGTTTCCTTCTGGAATTCTTTGAAATCAACAAAAGGATTAATATGATGCTGTTCCTGAGGGTCTGCATGTTTAACATTCTGCTGAGTCATAGCAGCAGTCTGTCCATGTTCCATGATGGTAATCTTTCCACCTGTAGAGCACATAAGTTCTGAGATTTCTGTAACGCAGCTTTTACCCATTACCTTTACTTTTTCGTAAGTTTTTTGCCATTTTCCTGCAGGAGCATATGCGCAGGGAAGATATCCTCCGGGGGTCGGTTTCAGTTTACATTTTCCGAAACTTGGGCCTTGAGGATTAAACTGAAGATCATCTTCGGTAACGGCCAGATAATCTGCCTTACCTTCTTCATTATTCCAGTAATGTTTCTGGTGGGAAGTGACTTTAAATTGTGGAAAGAGATCACCTTGATTACACTGGGCTTTTCCTTTCTGTATGACAAAGTGTTTTCCGTCATGTGGTGATGCGGATTCGGACATATTTTGCGTTTTTGATGGTGTTGTCTCAAAGATACTAATTTATTTTAATTGCTTTTCGATCACAAAAACATCTTTTTCAGCTACATCACCAATCTGAATTTCAAAACTTCCGGATATTTTTTGAACCGCCAGGTCATTCCGGGTAAAGATATATTCTGCTTCATGGCGGCAGCTTACAGAATTTTCATTAATGGGAGTTTGTTCGAGATAAATATAGTTTTTATCATAAAGCTGATTGAGATTCCGGTAGTCACAGCAACTGCCAGTCTGAATGATTTTCAGAACTTCATTATCTGTAACAGAATCTTTCGGTAAGATCCGGTTATAAAGCTCAAAACGTATGGGCGAAGCATTGGCAATCCAAGGAAGAAACTCATGATAGATTTTGGAGTCGGTCCAGTCTCCATATTTTGCTCTGTAAAAGGATCCAAACAAAAACTGTATAGGAAGTGTATGCTTTATAGCTCCAAGGATCTGTTTTTCATCTCCTGCCTTTTTTTTCATTTGATCGATATAAGTAGCTGAAATTTCGTCTGTAAAATAGTTTTTCAGCGCTTCCAGTTCCTCTGTAATGACTGTTTCAGTATGCATAAACTCTGCACTTAAAAGTTTGGCTGTTGTATCTATTTTGATTTGCAATGGATATATGATTGCTGCGCAGGCTTTCGCCAGGCTGGAAATTTTGCTGTCTGATTCTTGGCCGTCTTTTTGGGAACCCAATACCTGCATTGAAAAAAAGTGCTGGTCGTTTTCCGTTCTCAGATATTTAAGTTCCACTTGATACTGATAATCTGCCTCTATGTTGAGGTCCCGGTATTTCTGATGCCTAATCTTATAGCTGCCATCCAATAAAGGGACTTGAAACGGAATCTTTCCATGGGGCGGATGATAGTAGAGGCTGTCCCCATTTTCATTAATTTTAGTATTGAGATCCTTTATTTCGTCCCCAAACGGAATATGAAGGAGTGTTCCGGGTTTCAGTTGCACAGGTTCTACCAGTCTGTTTTGCAAGGCACAGTATTTATTATGTACCTCTTTGATATAGTTGGGATTTTCTACTTTCAGGTCAGACGCAATTTTCTCTAGAGTATCGCCTGGAAGAGTCATATACGTGATCATATGATTGGTGTGTTTAATAATGTGTGATGATGGTTATAATAATAGAGAATAAAATTTATTTTACTGTATGAAATTTATAAAAATTTTGACAAAAAAAACCTTCCAGATCTCTGGAAGGTTTTTAATATAATGTGGATAACTTTTTACAGTCCGAATATTCTTGCAAACAGATCCGGGAAAATTCCCAAAACGATAATCAACGCAATAACAACTACTGCAATGATATTATAAGTAAGTGTTACTTTCTCTGATGACTTGAATGTTGATTCTTTAAAGAAGAACATAGCTACAATCAGTCTTAAATAATAAGCGATAGATAGGGCAGAACCTAGTACTGCTACCAATACAAGGAAAGCCGCACCGTTCATAGCCTGGGAGAATAAAGCAAATTTTCCCATGAAACCAGCTGTTAATGGAACCCCTGCCATGGAAAGCATAGAGATTGCTGCTGCAGTAGCCAATAAAGGTTCTGTTTTTGCCAATCCTTTGAATGCTCCGAAAGAAGTTTCTCTCTTTAATTTCTCTACCCAGATTAAGCACATAAAAACTCCTACTGTAGATAATGAGTACGCAAATAAATAAAATGCTAAATTATAAGTAGAAAGGCTGGTCATTCCGAAGAATACCAATCCGATGTATCCGGCGTGAGAAACTGAAGAGTAAGCCAGCATTCTTTTGGCATTGGTCTGGGCAAGACCCATAACGTTTGCCAAAAGCAAAGTAATAATTAAGAATACTCCTAAAACATTGATCCATTCGTGGGTAACCCCAGCAAAACCAATGGTCATTAATCTGAATAGTGCGAAGAATCCTGAGATTTTTACTACACTTGCCATGAAAGCCGTGATTAATGAAGGAGAACCTGCATATACATCAGGGCTCCACATATGGAAAGGTGCCAAAGCGACTTTGAATGCCAATGCACAAAGGATGAGTAATACCCCTAAGATGAACATTACATTCCCAGTATTTGCTACTCCAAAATCATGGATTTTATAGAGATCAAAACTTCCTGCACTTCCATAGATGAATGCAATTCCGAAAAGTAAGAAACCTGTCGCGAATGCACCCATTAAGAAATATTTGATTGAAGCTTCGTTTGATCTTAAATCAGTTTTGTTGGCTCCGGCCATTACATAGAGTGGTATAGAAAGAATCTCCACACCCAGGAACATAGTCACCAGGTTTTGGTATCCGAAAAGGATGATCCCTCCACATAATGCAAATAGCATCAAAGCATATAATTCTGACTGGTGGCTTCTGTGATTGCTGAATGCAAAACCTCCAAGGAAGAATAACAATAAGGTTGTTACAATGGATATTTTTGTGAATAATGCTGTATTGGCACTGTACTCATACATATGCTTGTAATGGTCGAAGAACGAACATTCCGGCATAAAACTTACGTACAATGCAATGATTAATCCCAAAATCCCAATGTATCTTGCGAATTTTCCTTGTTCAAAAACTCCTGAAAATAACGCAATAACTGCCGTTAGGAAAACAATAATTAAAACACTCATAATATAGATTTGAGATGTGAGATTTGAAGTTTAAAATTCAAGATGTAAGGGATAAGGTTCAAGGTTTGATGTCCTGTCTCTAATCTCTCAGTCTCCTGCCTCTTACGCTCTTCTAATCTCCTAATTTTTTAATTTTTAAATCTTTTAATTTTTAGTTGGCCATCGCCGTGTAGATAAACTTCACTGAACTGCTCACCATGTCTATTACCGGTTGTGGGAAAATACCAAGTAAAATCACAAAAACCGCTAAACTTGCCAATACAGAAAACTCTACACCTGATAAATCTTTTGCTGTGCTTAGAACTGCTTCATCTCCTTCTCCAAACATTGCTTTTCCGTAGAACCTCAATAAATATACAGCACAAAGAATTACCGTAAGACCAGCAATTACCGCTGCTGTTCCGTTAAAATCATATACTGATTTCAATAGAATAAATTCTCCGATAAATCCATTGGTTAATGGAACTCCCATTGAACCTAATATAATGATCAAGAATAACACTGCAAATTTAGGAGCTACTTTTGCTAAACCTCCCATCTGTCTGATATCTCTTGATTTAAATCTCTTGTATAAAATATCACAACAGTAGAATAATCCTACCACGTTGATACCGTGAGCAAAAGTCTGTACCAAAGCTCCTTCAGCACCTTCAACATTGAAGTTTCCTCTTAAAGTAACCACTGCTGAAGCAAAGATCCCGGCCACCATTAATCCTACGTGAGAAAAAGAGGAATACGCAATGATTCTCTTCATATCCGTCTGGATGATAGCAATCAGTGCTCCATGAACAATACCTACAATAGCAAGAATGATCACAATCTGTCCTGAAATTCCAGCAATAGGAAGTGGAGTAATTGGAAGTAAATAACGCATTACCCCGTACACTGCCATCTTAAGCATGATCCCTGATAACAACATGGATCCTTGAGTAGGAGAGTAGGTATAGGTATCAGGCTGCCATGTATGGAAAGGGAATACCGGTAATTTCACTGCAAATGCAAAGAAAATGAACCAGAATACCACAGTCTGCTGTACTTCGTTAAGTTGTGCATTGTATAGATCTGTTAGGGCGAATGATGCAGAGTGGTTGTACACATAGATCAATCCAGCCAGCATAAACAAAGATCCAACGAATGTATATACGAAAAACTTCGTAGTGAATTCGAACCTTTTATTTTCCTGTCCCCAAAGTCCGGCGATAAACCAAATTGGAATCAATGTTACTTCCCAGAAAATGTAGAACAACAATCCGTCTAAAGAAGTAAAAACTCCTACAAGACCAAATTGCATCAACAGAATCAAACCGTAGAATCTATTTCTGTAGTTTACACTTTCATTGAAAGAAGATAAAATGATAATTGGCGCTAAAATATTAGTCAGCAATAGCAGAAGCATACTCATCCCATCGATACCGAAGTGAAGAGAACTCTTCATAAATTGTGACCAGGGATAATTGATTTCATGCTGCAATACACTATCTACTGTCGGAGTAAAATCGAAATCCGAAAGTATATAAAATGTAAGAAGCATTTGTACCAATGCAATTCCCAGTGCCAAATATTTGCTGGAATTACTCTTCCATGCAAAAACTAATCCCGAACCTACTAGAGGTAAAAGTAATAATGTTAATAATAAACAAGACATTATTATTGTAATAAAAAGTTAACAATTAATATAATTCCCACAGCTAAAGACATGATAAGAATATACGTCTCTACATTTCCGTTTTGAACACGCTTCATAGCTTTTCCGCTGTCTTCAGCACCATCACCTACAAAGTTTACAAAACGGTCTAAGATACCCTTATCAAACATCTTTCCTCCGCGTCCTAATCCTTCAACAGTTTTTACAATCAATGCGTTGTAAAGTTCGTCAACGTATAATTTCTTAGCAGAAAGCTTTTCCCATCCGGTATAGTTTTCCTCTGCAACAGCCATCTTTTTCTTACTTACATAAGTATTTCTAACGATGAACCATACAGTAAAGAACATCACCACTGTAGCTGCCAGTAAGATCATTTCAGTATTAAAAGGTACTCCTGAAAGAGTAGCTTCCATCTGGTTGTAGCTCTGTTCCGTAAGAACCGGCTTCAACCATTCCATCAGTTTAGCATAATGACCGTGACCGATGAAGTGTGGCAGGTTGATAAAACCTCCGATTACAGAAAGAATAGCCAATACGATCAATGGTAATGTCATATTTGACGGGCTTTCGTGCAAGTGGTGTTTTTGCTCTTCAGTACCTCTGAACTCTCCGTGGAATGTCAAATAGTATAATCTGAACATATAGGTTGCAGTCATTGCCGCTAAAACAAATAAAATTACCCAGTAAACCGGATTTTTAGCGAAAGCTGCTACTAAAATTTCGTCTTTAGAGATCATCCCTGATAATAAAGGGAAACCTGAGATGGCTAATGTTCCGATAAGGAATGTAGCGTGGGTAAGAGGAATGTATTTTTTAAGACCTCCCATGAAACGCATATCCTGCTCGTTACTCATAGCATGGATTACAGAACCTGCCCCTAAGAACAGTAAAGCTTTAAAGAATGCGTGCGTCATTACGTGGAACATAGCTGTTGTATAAGCTCCAAGACCTAAAGCAATAAACATAAATCCAAGCTGTGAAACTGTAGAGTATGCCAATACTTTTTTAATATCGTTCTGACGAAGTGCATAGAATCCTGCTAAAGCTGCCGTTAAGAATCCGATTAATAAAATTCCTCCCTGTACAGTAGGAGCTAAAGTAAATAAGAAGTTTGATCTTACTACCAAATAGATCCCTGCCGTAACCATCGTTGCCGCGTGGATCAACGCTGATACAGGAGTAGGACCGGCCATTGCGTCCGGTAACCATGTATATAAAGGAACCTGAGCAGATTTACCGGTAGCACCGATAAATAAACTGGCGGTGATAAAGATAATCACTGTTCCGTCTAATTCAAATTTTGAAGCATTTTCTGCTACGGAAAGGTAATCTACAGCATTGGTCTGAGCAGCAATCATAAAGATACCGATCAATAATGCAAGGTCACCAATTCTGTTCATAATGAAAGCTTTTCTTGCTGCTTTACCGTATTCTTCGTTGGTATACCAGAATCCGATCAACAGGTAAGAACAAAGACCTACACCTTCCCATCCGATGAATAGGATAAGGTAGTTGCTTCCCATTACTAAAAGTAACATCGAGAAGATGAAAAGATTCAGGTAAGTAAAGAACTTATAGAATCCTTTATCATGACTCATATATCCGATAGAGTATAGGTGGATCAGGGATCCGATACCCGTGATGATCATCACCATCATTAAAGAAAGCTGATCAATCTGGAATCCAAAATTAATTTGTACCCCATTTACTCTAAACCATTCAAAAGCTTTTACGATTACAGGCTGGCTTTCAGAATTGAAATTCATGAAAAGACTTACAGCAATACAGAAAGATCCGAACACTGCTGCAGTGGCCAAAGATCCAACCAATATTTTGGGAAGATTTTTCCCGAATAAACCGTTAATAAGAAACCCTAAAAGTGGTAAAAGTACTATTGCATATACTAAATTCTCCATTCTTATCCTCTTAATTTATTAAATATACTCACATCTACAGAACGGGTATTTCTATATAGCATAGCAATAATTGCCAAACCTACTGCTACTTCAGCAGCAGCCACTACCATAATGAAGAAAACTAAAAGCTGTCCGTCGCCGTTGCCTTTATATGCTGAAAAAGCTGCCAACAAAAGGTTTACAGAATTCAGCATAAGCTCTACACAGCCCAGAATCACAATAGCATTTTTTCTTAGCAATACTCCCATCACTCCCAGGCAAAACAATACCGAAGAAAGGATGATGAAGTACTCCAAAGGGATGCTTTGTATAAATGTATTTACTTCTCCCATAATTTATAAATCTTTTTTACCGATTAATACCGCGCCTACAATACCTGCCAAAATTAGGATGGAAGCAAGCTCAAACGGTAAAACATATTCATTAAACAAAAGTCTACCCAGATTTTTAGTAAGACCCACTCCTCTGTCTACATTTTCCACCACGATGTGGTTGTCTTGTACTCCTCTGAAAACCCCTAATACTCCCACTAAAAGAAGACCTGCTGTAAAAACTCCAACAAATTTTAAAGTATTGTTCTTCTTACTTTCGTCTCCTTTATTAAGGTTAAGCATCATTAGGATGTAAAGGAAAAGTACCATAATGGCACCTGCGTACACTATAATCTGGATAATAGCTAAGAACTGTGCATTCAAAAGAATGTACATTCCTGCAATTGAAAACATCGTGACGATTAATGACAAAATAGCATATAAAGGATTTCTTGCAAATACAAAATAAACAGCACTTGCCACTGCTAAAAACGCCACCAAGAAAAATAAAAACTGATCCATTATTTTACCGCATTTTTTTGTTTCTCGGATTGTCTTGTTGTGATGTCAATCCTTTCATTTATTTTTTCAACTAATTTATCCTTTCCATAGATAAAAGAACCTCTGTTGGTTTCCACGTCTACCAATCTGTCTGTAAGATAGATGGCAGATTTAGGACAAGCTTCTTCACACATTCCACAGAAGATACATCTCAGCATATTGATTTCATATACTGAAGCATATTTTTCTTCTCTGTAAAGGCCTTTTTCCTCTTTGGTTCTTTCAGCAGCAGTCATCGTAATGGCTTCTGCAGGACAGGCTACCGCACAAAGTCCACAGGCCGTACATCTTTCTCTGCCTTCCTCGTCTCTTTTCAAAACGTGCTGACCTCTCCAGATGGTAGTTCTTGGCTTCTGTACTTCCGGATACGAATATACTGCGGGAGCACCCTTTATCACGGTTCTTACAGCATGCTTAAATGTAATCCCCATTCCTGTAAAAATAGCAGGAAGGTAGATTTTTTCAGCAAGGGTCATTTCTTTATTGGAAACAACTTTTGATCTGTTTGTAAGTTTCATTTAATTATAGATATTAGATGTTAGACATTAGATTTTAGACTAATCTTGTCTGTTATCTTAATTATTTAATATTGATGATTGAATATGATACGCTAAAGATAAAGCTTTGATTTCATTATCAAATTTTCAAATCAGCTCATTTTCAAATTTCTTAGTTTGCAAATGCTAAAATTACAGCTCCTGTAATCAATAGGTTTACTAATGCCATTGGGATCAATGTTTTCCACCCTAAGTGCATTAACTGGTCATATCTGAATCTTGGAAGTGTCCATCTGATCCACATAAAGATCAGAATTCCAATTACAGTCTTCGTTAAGAATGCTACGATACTCAAGATACCTGCAATGTTTTCACCCCAGTTCTGAGTTACCCATTCAATACCAGGATAGTTATAACCTCCGAAGAAAAGAACTACCATGAAAGCATTGGAGATAAACATGTTCACATATTCTCCAAACATATATAATCCTAACTTCATGGAAGAGTATTCTGTAGAGTATCCTGTTACCAATTCAGATTCACACTCAGGTAAATCGAATGGGTGTCTGTTGGTTTCTGCTAAGGCTGCTACAAAGAAAACAAGGAAGGCAATTGGCTGGTAGAAAATATTCCAGTTCATACCAGAACCCCAAGGAATTATTCCCCATAATTTTCCAGTAGTTTGACTTTCAGTAATTTCTTTAAGATCTAAACTTCCTGACATCATAATGATGGAAAGAAGTGCTAATCCCATTGCCAATTCATAAGAAATCATCTGAGAAGAAGCACGGATAGCACCTAATAATGAATATTTGTTATTCGAAGCCCAACCTCCGATCATAATTCCGTAAACACCAATTGAGGCCATTCCGATGATGAAAAGTACCCCCACATCGATGTTGGCTACCTGAAGATCAAAAGAAGTACCTGCAATATTTAAACTTTTACCCCAAGGAATAACAGCTCCCGTGATTAATGAAATAAACATTACCAAGGCAGGTCCCAATACGAAAAGGAATCTTTCTGCATTGGCCGGAGTAAAGTCTTCTTTAAAGAAAAACTTTCCACCGTCAGCAAGAGGCTGTAATAGTCCGAAAGGTCCGGCTCTGTTAGGACCAATTCTATCCTGCATGATAGAGGCAACTTTTCTTTCTGCCCATGTAGAGTAGGCTGCAATCGTTAGCGATAGCAGGAAAAGCGCTAGTACAAGTATAAGTTTAAATGTTATTAAATCCATTTTTATTTAGATATTTAGATGTCAGATACTATATATCAGATGGTCTGAAGTATGGAATCTGAAATCTGATGTCTTTTAATTAAAATTATTTTTCGTCTTTTTCACTGATTTCTTTAGCCATTGGATTGTCTAAAACTCTCAGCTCATCTTTAGGCTTTTCGTAGTGGTTCAATGAAATTACGGAGTGTCTGTCGATATGTCTAGGACCTTCGATGTTCCAGTCTGATAATGCTTTTCTTTCGAAACGGCAGGTATCACAGATAAATTCTTCAACTTCTCCCCACTGGTCTTTTCTTGCTGTTACTCTTACAATTTCGTCACCTTTCATCCATACCACAGCTTTTCCTGAACATTTATCACATTTACAAGAAGCGTTCATTGGTTTTGTAAACCATACTCTGCTTGCAAAACGGGCTGTTCTGTCTGTTAATGCTCCTACAGGACATACGTCGATAATGTTTCCGATGAAGTCATTGTCTAAGGCTTTATTTAAATAGGTAGAAATTTCAGCATGATCTCCTCTGAAAAGAATACCGTGTTCTCTTGTTTCTGTAAGCTGGTTTGCTGTAAGCACACATCTGGCACAAAGAATACAACGGTTCATGTTCAGCTTGATGTTGGGTCCAAGATCATCAGCTTCATAAGTATTTCTTTCGAATTCTGTTCTTGTACTGTCTACACCATGTTCATAACCTAAGTCCTGAAGGTGACACTCTCCTGCCTGGTCACAGATAGGGCAGTCCAGCGGGTGATTAACCAATAGGAATTCAGTAACCGCTTTTCTTCCTTCCTGAGCTTTCTCAGAAGTAAGGTTTTTTACTTCCATACCGTCCATTACATTGGTTCTGCAGCTTGCCACTAATTTTGGCATAGGACGAGGATCGGCTTCAGATCCTTTAGATACTTCCACAAGACAAGTTCTGCATCTCCCTCCACTGGTTTCCAGTTTGCTGTAATAACACATCGCTGGAGGTACAGATTTTCCACCGATTTGTCTTGCAGCTTCCAAAATAGAAGTACCTGGCAAAACTTCAGTAGTTTGTCCGTCTATAGTTATTGTGAATTTTTTAACTTCTTCGCTCATATTGTATGCTTTAAGCTTTATGCATTCAGCAATAGGCTTTGTTATTTATATTTTTTCGTATTAAATGTATATCCAATTCCCGCAAGGACCTGTCCGAAAACAAAATCCTGTCGTGCCTTATCAGGTTTATTATTTAATGTAGTTTTGATATCCCACATATTAATATAACCGGCTTTTCCTTCTACTCTTAGCATCCAGTTTTTCCAGAAAACTAAGTTAAGACTGGATCTGATATCGGTTCCCATACCTGCTACGTGAAAACGGTCACTTCTTTCATTTCCAAAAAGTTTGACATTACTTTTAGGAAACATAAACCCAATCCCGGCACCATAAGACCATACTAAATCTATATTTTTCTTATGAATAAGATTTTTGTATTTCTCAAGACCTAAATTTTCATAATTTAATCCGTCTGTATGTTCAAAAGTAAGGAACTTCTCATCTGCCAGATTTACCTGTCCGTTTTGCACCATTGCTGCATATTCAGGATCTGAAATATGTCCTTTAAAGTTAACAGTTTGATTTTGATCCATCACATATTTCATGTGGTCAATCCCTAAAACAAGTGCTAAATTATCTTTAATAAAATATCCTATTCTGAAATTATACTGCGTTACGGTAAACCAACTTGGATCAAAATAAACAATTCCAAATTTTGTAGGTCTGTCTTGTGCTGATACGTTATTCAATTGAAAATCGTACCCGTTTCCCGTAAAATGGATGTCAGAATTACTGAACGCGCCTCTGTTCCAACCATAGAAAACGAAAACCTGACCTTTCTTACTTAATGGATTAGGCTTCTGTTTTTTTTCTACTTGATCAGCAGGAGCTATTTCCAGTTTATATTCTTTCTCTAATGTATCTTTTTTAACCTGCCCAAAAGCAAGTTCCGACATCATTAAACCAACAACTAATAACTTCTTCATTTTAACTATGCATTTTTTTCTACAGCCGGAATAGGATCTGCATAATGTGCCAATCCATAATTTTGTGTCTGAGACAATTCAGGGTTTTTTACATGCCACTCGAATTCATCTCTGAAATGACGGATTGCTGCTGCAACCGGCCAAGCTGCTGCATCACCCAATGGACAGATTGTGTTTCCTTCGATTTTTCTCTGGATATCCCAAAGAAGATCGATGTCTTCCATTTTTCCTTCTCCTTTCTCGATTTTCTTCAAAATCTTGTACATCCATCCCGTTCCTTCACGGCAAGGCGTACATTGTCCACAGCTTTCATGGTTGTAGAATCTTGCCAAAGTCATGGTGTGATCTACAATACACTGGTCTTCATCCAAAACGATGAAACCTCCTGAACCCATCATCGTTCCGGTAGCAAAGCCACCATCTGCCAATGATTCATAGTTCATATATCTTGGTTCTCCGTTTACTGTTCTCAGTAATAAATTAGCAGGAACAATCGGAACAGAGCTTCCCCCAGGGATACATGCTTTTAATTTTTTTCCGTTGGCTATACCTCCACAATATTCGTCAGAGTAGATGAATTCTTCTACTGTAATCGTCATATCTATTTCGTATACACCAGGTTTATTAATATTTCCACAAGCTGAAATCAATTTCGTACCCGTAGATCTTCCCACTCCAATTTTAGCATATTCAGCACCTGTAATATCAATGATTGGAACGATAGCTGCAATAGACTCAACGTTGTTTACCACTGTTGGTCTTTCCCAAAGTCCTTTTACAGCCGGGAAAGGTGGTTTTAGTCTTGGGTTACCTCTTTTTCCTTCAAGAGATTCAAGCAATGCAGTTTCTTCACCACAGATGTATGCTCCACCACCTCTTTGAACATAAATTTCACAATCGAAACCTGTTCCCAGGATGTTTTTACCTAAAAATCCTGCTGCTTTAGCTTCTTCAATAGCTTCTTCTAAAATATCAGGAATCCATGAATACTCTCCACGGATGTAGATATAAGAAACATTGGAACCCAAACAGTAAGATGAAATCAACATTCCCTCAATCAATAGATGAGGAAGAAACTCCATTAAATATCTGTCCTTGAATGTTCCAGGTTCAGATTCATCCGCATTCACAACAAGGTGTCTTGGAACACCTTCAGGTTTTGCCAAAAAGCTCCATTTCATTCCTGTTGGGAATCCAGCTCCACCACGTCCTCTTAATCCTGAAGCTTTTACTTCTTCAAGAATTTCGTCAGGAGTCATCTTCAAGGCTTTTTCAGCTGCCGTGTAACCTCCCTGTTTACGGTATGTTTCAAAGTAGCGAATACCTTCTATATGTGCGTCTTTAAGTAAAAGTTTTTTACTCATTGTTTATTATGCTTTTAGCGGTCAGCTATTGGCCTATGGCTTTTAGCTTATGGCTATTTTTAATTTGTTAAAATTTATTTAGTCTAAAGCAACCTGTCCCTGTCTGCAAAGATCAAGGATTTCATCTACTTTTTCTATCGTTAAATTTTCATGAAAGAATTTCCCCAGTTGTAACATTGGTGCATATCCACATGCTCCAAGACATTCAGCAGGCTTTAATGTAAACATACCATCTTCGGTAGTTTCTCCATCCTTAATATTCAGTTTGGTTCTGATATGATCAAGGATTTTTTCGCTTCCACAAACCATGCAAGGTCCGGTTCTGCAAACTTCCAAAACATATTTACCTACCGGCTTCATATTAAACATGGTATAGAAAGTAGCCACTTCATATACTTCAATCGGCTGGATACTTAATAGTTCGGCAACATAATCCATCACAGGAACATCTAACCATCCTCCGAATTCTTTCTGTGCTAAGTGAAGTACAGGAAGAAGAGCAGATTTCTGTCTTCCTTCAGGATATCTTGCGATAATTTTATGTACCTGTGCTAAACTTTCCGGTTTAAAAGCTATTGTTTCGCTCATTTTTTATCTAAGATTTCAGATGTCAGATTTCAGACATCAGATTTTAAATTTATATACAAAGCGAAGAGTCTAACATCTGAAATCTGATGTCTGACATCTTCTTTTTATGCGTCTAATTCTCCCGCAATAATATTCATACTACACATCGTTACAATGGCATCTGAAATTACAGAACCTGTAATCATTTCAGGATATGCCTGATAGTAGATGAAACATGGTCTTCTAAAGTGAAGTCTGTAAGGGCTTCTTCCTCCGTCACTCACAAGATAGAACCCTAATTCTCCGTTTCCACCTTCTACAGCATGGTAAACTTCTCCTTTCGGTACATCAGTTTCTCCCATTACGATTTTGAAATGGTAGATCAATGCTTCCATCTTTTGATATACATCTGCCTTTTCCGGAAGATAAAAATCAGGAACATCCGCATGGAATGGCCCTTCAGGAAGATTTTCGTATGCTTGTTTGATAATTTTAAGGGATTCCCAGATTTCCTGCTGACGAACCATGAAACGGTCGTAAGTATCTCCTGAAGTTCCTACAGGAATAATAAAGTCGAAATCTTCGTAGGAAGAATAAGGTTGTGCAACTCTTACATCATAATCTACACCTGCTGCACGTAAGTTTGGACCTGTGAAACCGTAGCTTAAAGCTCTCTCAGCAGAAATAGCTCCTGTACCGATGGTTCTGTCCATGAAAATTCTGTTTCTTTCTAATAAAGTACCGAATTCTTTAAATCTTGCCGGGAAGGTTTTTAAGAAATCCTGCAATAGCTCATGGAATTTTGGAGTGAAATCTCTTTCAAATCCTCCGATTCTTCCCATGTTGGTAGTCATCCTTGCTCCACAGATCTGCTCGTACATATCGTAAATACGTTCTCTTTCGATGAACATATACGTAAGACCTGTAATAGCTCCGGAGTCCATTCCGGTTACCCCATTACAAATCAGGTGATCACCGATTCTGGCTAATTCCATTAGGATAACACGCATATAGTCTACACGCTTTGGAACTTCTACACCAATCAGCTTCTCTACTGTCATGTGCCAACCTAAGTTATTGATAGGGGCAGAACAGTAATTCATACGGTCAGTAAGGGTCGTAATCTGAGAATAGTTTCTTCTTTCAGAAATTTTCTCAAATGCTCTGTGGATATAACCTACCGTTTGCTCAGCATGAAGAATTCTTTCTCCATCCATTGTTAGGATATTCTGAAAAATCCCGTGAGTCGCAGGGTGAGTAGGTCCTAAATTGAGGGTATACAGTTGTCCGTCAATTTGTTCCTTACTTTCGTACTGGTTTAGTATATTAGATAATGAGTTATCTTTCATAATGATTGCTTTTAGCTATTTGCTCAGGCTATTGGCTGGATGCCACTGGCCATTCGCTTTTTATCTTCCAAACATATTATCGTCCTTGTCGGTTCTTGTACCATCTTCAAGTCGATATTCTTTCAACATGGGGTGGTATCCAAGATCTTCCATATTCAGGATAGGTCTAAGATCAGGATGTCCTTTAAATTTAATTCCATAGAAATCAAAAGTTTCTCTTTCCATCCAGTTAGCTCCGGCATATAATTCTACAAGAGAATCCACTTCGATATTTTCCCTGGACATGAAGATTTTCAGACGTAATCTGAAGTTGGCCATCATATTATGTAAATGATATACGACACCTATTTCCTTGTCCGGGAATTCAGGATAATGAATTCCACAGATATCAGTAAGGAAGTTAATTTCTAATGATGAATCTTTAAGATAGTGGATAATCTTCTTGATATCTTCTTTCTTTACCTCAATGGTCAGCATTCCATACGGCTCTGAACTTGAAATAACAGATTCCGGAAATTCTCTGGTGATCGCTTCTAATACAAATTCGTTTGTCATTTCCGTTTAGTTGCTTATGTTGTAAGAATCTAATAATTTCTGATATTCAGGCATGTCTCTTCTTCTGATGCTTTCGCTTTCTGCAAGAGCCTGTACCTGCATTACCCCTTCAATAATCTGTTCTGGTCTTGGAGGACATCCAGGAACATAAACGTCAACCGGAATAATTTTATCAATTCCCTGAAGCACGGAATACGTATCAAAAATACCACCGCTGGAAGCGCAAGCTCCCACTGCCACTACCCATTTAGGCTCAGCCATCTGAGTATATACTTCTTTTAGGACTGGTCCTAATTTCTTTGATATAGTTCCACAAACCATCAGCATATCTGCTTGTCTTGGAGAGAAAGAGTTTCTTTCCATACCAAATCTTGAAGCATCATAAGTAGGGTTCAGGGTAGCCATAAACTCGATACCACAACAAGAGGTTGCAAATGGTAACGGCCAAAGTGAAAACTTTCTAGCCATACCGATTACACTGCTCAGTTTTGTTGCGAAAAACCCTTCTCCTTCATATCCTTCGGGAGCAGGTGCATCTGTTCTTATTACTGGTTTTTTATCTGACATTTTCTTTGATTAAATATTTAAAGATTAAAGCATTTAAAAATTTAAAATCATTCCTGATTTTTTTGATGATTAAACCATTCAACCTTTTAATGTTAAAATTTATTTATCCCAATCTAGTGCACCACGCTTCCAAACATAGAAAAACGCCACGAAGAAAATCGCAACGAATGTAAGTACAGCCAAGAATCCTTCTAAGCCGAATTCTCTGAAGTTTACTGCATAAGGATAAAAGAATACGATTTCAATATCGAATAGTACGAACAATACCGCAGTCAGGAAGTACTTGATAGAAAACGGTGTTCTCGCATTTCCCTCACTAGGAACTCCACATTCCCAGCTTTGGTTTTTCACAGAATCTCCTTTTTTCTGTTTTGGACCTAAGAAATGTGCTCCAAGTAAGGAAACAGCTACGAATGCTACTGCTACACCTGCCTGGATAAGGATTGGAATATAACTTTCAGGTAAATTCATTTTTGCATTATTATCTCAATTTGCAAATTTAGCGAATAAACAAGAAAGCATGAAATTAATCAGCTTAAAAGTCGGATTAAAATGGAGAAAAAATACAATTTAGAATCAATAAAAATAAGGAGTTATTTCTTCATTTTTTTAAGAAGAGCATATGCCATGAATGAAATATATCCAAAAAGAACGCTGGCAAACACGATATTAATTATTGTGTTTGTTCTGTCATCCTGCGACTGGAAAAAGAAGTTGTAAGCAATAAAGCCGGAGATGAGAATAGCAAAAATAATAAGTTGCGGTTTCATAGGATAAAGATAAGAAAATTAGTTAGGAAGTTCCGGATTTTTGAGGAGGGTTGGTTTGAGGGTGGGAGAGTTTGGGGATAAGTGAGTGAAAGGATAGAGTCATTATAATTCTACCCTTCAGACTCAATACTTATAAACGATTGATGCAGTATACTTTTTGCATCGTATTACTCATTATTTACCTGTAGAGAATAGGTTCTTCTCCTTTTATGATTGACCGGGTTGTAATCCTGCCAAAGAAGCTGAACGCTTTTATTTTCTTCCAACTCAGGATTGGTTTCTGCGAAATTAATTCCCATGCTTGTAAATCGTACGAAAATTTCTTTGAATATAATTGCCGTTACACCACGTCTCTGATATTCAGGGTGAATTCCGATAAGATAAAAGTTGGCACGGTCATTTTTTTTGCCGGCCTGTAAGAAATGCCACCATCCGAAAGGAAACAGCTTCCCTTTTGACTTTTGTAAAGCTTTTGAATAGGAAGGCATTGTAATAGCAAAAGAAACCAGTTGTTTATTTTCATCTACTACGCAGATTACGTAGTTTTTATCGATAAATGGGAAGTATTTTTCTTTATATGTTTTAATCTGCTCATCCGAAATCGGCGTATAGGTGGATAGATGTTTATAGGTTTCATCTAATAGTTTAAACATAGGTTCTACATAAGGAAGAATTTCTTCTTTTGATTTGAAATTAAGAACACTAAGTTTGTATTTCTGAGCAATTAAACCACTGAATTTTTCTACTTTTTCAGGAAGTACTTTCGGGAAGTTCATTTCGTACTCTACCCATTCCTTTTCCTTAGTCAATCCAAGGTTTTCAAGGTGTTTCGGATAGTAGGCATGATTATAAATTCCAATCATTGTCGCCAGTTTATCAAATCCCATGGTCAGCATTCCTGCTTTGTCAAGATTGGTGAAGCCCATTGGTCCTTCGATCATATCAATTTTATGTTCTCTGGCGTAATCGGTAGCTGTCTGAATTAAAGCTTTTGAAACTTCAGTGTCGTCAATGAAATCTATCCATCCAAAACGTACTTTTTTAATGCCTAATTCTTTTTCTTCTTTATGATTAATCATTACAGCAATTCTTCCAACCACTTTGCTATCCTTTACTGCGAGAAATTGTTTGGATTCTGAATATTGTAAGGCCGGATTTTCTTTTGCATCCCAGATTTTCATTTCGTCTTTAATAAAGGATGGAACATAGTACGGATTATTTTTGTACAGATCCATAGGAAATCTTACGAATTGCTTGAGTTGACCGGCTGTTTTTACTTCAATAATTGAAACCTTAGACATAATTTTTGATGGTAATTTAAGGACAAATATAAATAATAATATCGTATACTTTGGCACAGTTTTTATATCATTATGAATAAAAATTAAACACAAAATCTATATAAAATGACGGGTTATTATATCATTATTGGTATTTCAATGTTGGTGAGCTGGTGGGTTTCCTCAAGGTTGAAATCTAAATTTGAATATTATTCCAATGTACATCTTCGAAATGGTCTTTCGGGGAAAGAAGTAGCGGAAAAAATGTTGAGAGATAACGGGATTAATGATGTTCAGGTAATATCTGTTCCCGGGCAGTTGACGGACCACTATAATCCGGCAGATAAAACCGTAAACCTCTCTGAAGGGGTTTATATGCAGAGAAATGCTGCGGCTGCGGCAGTAGCCGCTCACGAATGTGGACATGCCGTGCAGCATGCTGTAGGATATTCAATGTTGAATTTACGTTCAAAGCTTGTTCCTATCGTTAATATAAGTTCTAATCTGATGCAGTTTGTACTTATTGCAGGTATTGCGGTAATGGCAGCATCAAGAAGTATTGAGAATCCAAACGGAAATACGACAGTTTTGGCGATTGGTGTGGCTATGTTTGCCATGACAACGCTTTTTGCTTTTGTAACACTCCCTGTGGAATATGATGCGAGTAACAGAGCTATGAAATGGCTTAAAGATACGGGAACTGTAACCACGGAAGAATTCGTTGGGGTGCAGGATAGTTTGAAATGGGCAGCAAGAACTTATGTAGTGGCTGCTTTAGGTTCCCTGGCGCAGCTTCTTTATTGGGGCTCCTTACTTCTTGGTGGAAGAAGGGATTAATCTTTAAATTCAAATGTAACATATTGCATCTCGGATAGTTTTTCCGAGATGTTTTCTTTTTGAATGAGTTTCAACGAAGCAGTAAGGATACAGTTTTCATTAGCATCAAAGTTCAACACTTTAGCATCAAATCTTGAAAGAAGGGTAAATATGGTATTTTGCTGATTAAAATTAAATTGAATCTCGATCTGAGTTTCCAGTTCCTTGGTGATAATACTGGCTTCTTCTAAAGTCATCTTGGCTGATTCTTTATAAGTTTTCACCAATCCGGACACCCCCAGTTTGGTTCCTCCATAGTAGCGCACGACAATAACAAGTACGTTGGTGATTTCGTGAGCTAATAGCTGATTGTAAATAGGTAATCCTGCGCTTCCTGAAGGCTCACCGTCATCATTGGCCCGATAATTTTCTCCATTCATTCCCATTCTGAATGCATAGCAATGGTGGGTTGCTTTTGGGTGTTCTTCCCTAACTTTTTCCAATGCAGTTTTCAGTTCACTTTCATTATTTACAGGGTATGCAAATCCTATGAATTTACTTCCTTTCTCTTTTATTAAAGTGTTTTCTATGGGTTTTTCTATGGTTTTGTATTCAAACGTCATCCTCTCAACAATTGCTGGTGCAAATTTAAAACTTTAAAATTCACTATGTATGTAATATCAACGAAAAATTTAATAAATGAAAAAAGAGCGTTTCCGCTCTTTTAATCTTATATATTGTTTCCGTATTCTAGCATGGGAAAGATCCGTCAAGCCATGGTGGTGGACAGCTCATGCTGGAAGGAGTAGGGCAACAATGTTGTAATGAAGGCGGATAATAAGAGCAACATTCAGGTGCGCTACCTCCCGCTAGTTTTTTTAAACTCTGTCTTGAGATTTTCTTTAAATTTTTCATATAATATTTATTTGTAGAAACTAATATAGGGAATTATTTCATTTCTACGTGATAAAATACTTTATTTTAATTTAAAAAAAGAAACTGTATTATCTCTATAACTTTCAATTCTAGTGGCTGTATGATTAAAGATCGGTGCCTTAGTCCCGTTTTCTAATTTCAAATTCTCATTTTTAATCACAATGGATTCATCCCAAAGATTGGCATCAATGAACTGCTGTAAAGTAAAACGTCCTCCTTCTATAATAACAGATTGGATCTGTTCTTTGTAGAGTGCCTCCATGAGTTCCTGTAGGAAATTCTCTTTTTCAATTCTGATGAATTGAATATGCTCTTCAGTTCCTTCTTTAATAGAATTTAAAACCAATGTTCTGGCTTCCTTATTGTAAATTTTGAAGGTATCCGGAACTTTCAGATCAAAATCAATTAATATTCTTACAGGATTTATACCTTCTGTATTCCTTACCGTAAGACTGGGGTTGTCATTCAAAGCTGTTTGGGTTCCTACCAGGATAGCATGTTCATCAGCTCTCAGCTGATGGACAAACTGATTCACTAAAGAATTTGAAACAGCAGTCGGTTTGAAGTCTTTATCCAGAAAACCATCACCCGATTCTGCCCATTTTAAAATAATGTAGGGTCTTTTCTTTTCATGATATGTGAAAAATCTTTTATTCAGGTCAATGCATTCTTTTTCCAGAATTCCTGAAACGGCTTCGATGCCGGCATCCTGAATAATTTTCTTTCCTTTTCCGTTGACTTTATCATGGGAATCCATAGCTCCGATAACTACCTTTTTAAAGCCCAATTCTTTAATCTTTAAAGCACAGGGAGGTGTTTTTCCGTAATGGGCACAAGGTTCCAGGGAAACATAAATGGTAGATTCCGGAATAAGGTCTTTATTTTTAACTGCATTGATTGCATTGATCTCAGCATGGTTTTCTCCTGCTTTATGATGGTAGCCTTCACCAATAATTTCACCATTATGAACAATGACACTTCCCACCAGGGGGTTAGGATAGGTTTTACCCAGTGCTTTTTGTGCCAGTTCAATGCATCTCTTAATATAAAGTTCGTATTTATTCATAGGTGTAGAAAAGAAAAGGCGAAGACAAATTGCTTTGCTCCGCCTTTATGTATTGTATTAGAATTTAATCTCCTGTAATGATGTTGTGAAGATTCTGTTTTAATGTTTCCAGATGAGCTTTCTTTTCATCAATCGTATTGTACGTATCTCTTAAAAGAGGGTTCTCTCTTGATGGCTTAGTAAAGAAGGCAAGGTTGTTTTCCAGTTTAACGATTTCTGCTTCAAGATCTGAAATCTGATTTTTGATCTTTCTTGCTTTGTCGGTAAGCTGGTTTTCAGATAATCCTTCTTCTTTCAACTCAAGCTCATTGATCTTATTGATTTTTAATTTTTCTCTTAAGGTCTTATTGAATTCAGAGTTGATTGAAATTTTATCTCTCGGTACTTTTCCGATATTATTCCATGACGTTTTGATCTGCTCTATTTTCTCAATACTTCCGTCTTCATCAGTCACCATTTTCAGTTCATCAAGAAGAGCTTTTTTATTTTTATAATTTTCCTTCCAGTTGTCTGTAGAAGTATTGCTTTTTTCTCTGTAATTATTAAAGAAAGCATTACATGCATCACGGAATTCATCCCAGATCTTATTGGTCATGCTTTTAGGAACATGGCCTACTTTTTTCCAGTCTTCCTGAAGTTTTTTGAATAATGGAACTACAATATCCCATTCCTCATTATTCATATTGTCTTTGGCGGTCTGTATCAGTTTTAATTTCTCTTCAAGATTAGCCTGTTGAGAACCTTTTAAAGACTTATAATAGTTGTTTTTTGTTGTATTGAAACCTCTCAGTATGGTTTTGAAATCATTCCAGTTCTGGTTGGAAAGTTTTCTTGGAACACTTCCTGTTTTTAAGAAATCAGAACGAAGGTCTTCGACTCTTTTGATAGAGTTTTGCCAATAGTTGTGATTAGGGGTTTCAGCAGGTTCAGACAGTTTCTTGATTTCAGCAATAATCTGATTTTTCTTTTCAAGATTAACATTTTGTTCCTGTTCGATCACTGCAGAAAGTTCAGATTTTCTTTCGTGAATTTTATTGGAGATTTCTTTGAATTCTTCCCATGTTTTTTCACGGAATTCTTCTGCTACAGGCTCTGCTTCTTCTTTCCAAAGTTTATGAAGATACTGCAGTTCATTTAAAGCTTTCTGAATGACAGGTTCATTTTCAAGCTCCTGAGCACGGGCAATGATGTGTTGTCTCTTTTCTAAATTATGGCTGTATTCCTGCTCCAAAAATTCCTTATTAAGATCCAGCATTTGATAAAACTGGTTTAAATGGTGGAAATAATTGTTGTTAAGGATTTTAAACTCAGATTTTGCAACCTGGCCTGCCTTCGTCCATTCTTCCTTGATCTCGCGGATGGATTTGAAAAGATTAACTCCCGGTTCAGAATTGGTATAGAGATTTTTAAGTCTTTCAATAATATTCTGACGGTGTTCCAGATTTTTTTTCTGCTCTTCTTCCTGTCCTTTTTGGAAATCATCATGCTTTTCTCTGAAAATATTGACTAAAGCAGAGAATTTAGCTTGTGAAGGGTGTTCGTAACTGAAATTTTCAGAGGGATTTCCACCTTCTGTGTATTCATGTTTTTTATCTTCCACTTCATCATGAATGTAATGACTTGCTTTTTCCTTCAGCAGATTGAATCTTTTGAAGTTTTCACCGGCATTGGGAGTGTTGATGATTTTTTCCATTTCCTTCAGAGCGTCTGTCAGGGAAATTTCAACAGCATCATGGTCCTCCAGGTGCTCAGCATCATCCTCATGGGGAATTACATCATGAGAATCTTTATTTTCTGATGTTTCCTGAGATACTTCGTTCGGACTTTTCTTTTCTTCGTTTTCAGAAAGATTGTTTTCTGTAGTCATAGCAAATCTTTTATGTGAGTGGCGTTAATAATATCCTTTGAATATAGCTATAAAGCCAATTAAAGCACTAATTTATGTTATTTTTTTTGAAAATTCCAAATTTCCCAGGCTTTTTCTGCTTGTTGTTCAAGCATATAATAACCGTTGACTGTTTTTGCTCCTTTTTCTGCGGCATTGATAATAAACTTCGTATAATTCGGATTATATATTAAATCAATTACCAGGTGATCCGAAGAGATTGCATCGAATGGAAAGCTCAGGCAGTCTTCAACATTGGGAAATGTACCTACAGGAGTACATTGAATAATAATTTTGTGTTCCTTAACTGTTTCCTGATCCAGGTTTTCAAAATTAATTTCTGTATTTCGGGAGATTATTTTGGAAGGAATATTGTTTTTATCAAGGACGTATTTGACAGCTTTGGCAGCCCCTCCGTTTCCTAAAATTAAAGCTTTATCCTGGGTAGATTGCTTATGTAGGAAAAGGGTTTTTTCAAAACCAAAAGCATCAGTATTGTAACCTGTCTTTTTTCCGTCCCGAATAAGAACACAGTTTACTGCTCCAATTTTCTCGGCTTCATCACTGAGTTCATCCAGATAATCGATGATTTTTTCTTTGTAAGGAATCGTAACGTTGAATCCTAAAAGTTCAGGAGAAGAAAAAAGATGTTCTACTTCATCAATTTCGTTCAGATCAAATATGTCGTAAGTAAAGCCTTTAAGCATAAGCTTTTGGAACTTGTTTTCGAAGAATTTTTTAGAAAAAGAATAGGAAATATTCCGTCCTATCAATCCTAATTTTTTGTTGGAATCCATTGATCAAAAATAAAAAAAAGACCGGATAAATCCGGCCTTTGATTTGAAATATTTTTATTATTTATTCTACTATGAATTTTGTGGTAAAATGATCTGTTTTCAGAATGTAATTTCCTTTTACCAATCCTTTAAGATTGATCTTATTTGAATTTTTGAAAGGACTTACAATCGTTTCAATCAGTTTTCCTGAAAGATCATAAATTTCAGCTTTTGAAATTTTAGTAAGATTTTCTCCTTTTACAAATAATTCGTTATTTCTTACCGGGTTAGGGTAGATGGTGAATTCTGACTTGTCTTTTTTGATTTCAGAAGTTGCCAAAGTATTGAAGCATGTCCAGCTTAAGTCATCTAAAGCAGGTCTGTCAGTTGTAGAGGAGTTTGTAAATTTAATGGTAACATTCCCACTTACATTAATATTGTTTATCGTAGTGGTTGTAGCTGTTGAGCTGTAAGGAATTGCTCCTACGTTAACGTCGTTTACAAAAACATTTATAGTACCTGCATTTCCTGAGAACTTTAACTGAGTTGTTAAGGTTAAGCTTTGGATTCCTCCAGAAACAGTAGAGCTGGTTAAAGTCCCATTTCTTATTGTAATAGCTTTACCGTTAATTGTTTGATCAATTCTTGCGTCTGTTGCAGTCCATGTTATACTATTATTAGTCCATACTCTTGTATCGTAGGCTGGAGTAGTAGAAGTTGGAATGTTGGTGAAGTCTTCAGTTCCACAGCTTCCACCTACAGGTCCGTCAAGGGTAGTTGCTGATGCTATATTACTTTGTGTAGAAGCATTTCCGGAAGCATCTTTAGCAATTACATAGAAATTGTATGCTGTAAGCGGAGACAATCCTGTAACAGTTGTAGAGGTGCCGGATACAGTTGTTTTAAGAACTCCGTTGGCATAAATGTCATAGCCTATTACTCCAATATTGTCTGTAGAAGCCGTCCAGTTCAATGCAACAGTGCTTGAGGTAGGATTGGTGGCTGCTAAGTTGGTAGGAATGGTAGGAGCTTCCGTATCAAGAACCGGAGTTCCCCAAACCATATTTACATATTCCGGATGATCAATATATGGGTTTCTATTTCCCTGAAATGTATAGGTAGCATTATTTCTTCTGATTTCAGCTGATGATACAGGGTCTTGTGTATGCCATATGATAAGTTGATTAAGCTCCCAGTTCTGAAGTCCAGGATAAGCAGAGCCGCCCAGCATATTTCCTGTACCAAATGCGGAAAGTTGAGTTTCATATCTTGTTACAAAGTAGAAAATCATTCGGGCTACATCTCCTTTAAACTCGTCAATTGGTTCAAATACTACTCCTGTAAAGCCTGGTGATGCAGAATTTCCTCTTTTAGATCCATTTTGTGAATTATAATTGGCAGTTGCTACTTTTCCAAAAGGTAAATCTCCTCTCTCTCCATTTACTTTTCCGTCTGTAGCTCTTACGAAGTGAGCATCAGATCTCATAGGTAACCCCTGATTAAATAAACTTTGAGGAACGATGTGTTCTCTGTTGTAGCAATGCCCTTCAGGACCACTGGTTCCACTACATTGCGAAGATCCGTAAGGATAGCTATAATTATCTGGACCAATAGGGAATTCAGAGTAAATGTCTAATATAGTTCCATCATTATCGTAGTCATAATCACGGTCAGTGGTTTGATATGCGGTCCACAAATCATTATAAGAGAGATTGGAGGCGTGTCCGGTGGTAATGATTTGCTTCAGTGCTGATTTAAGAGGTGCATTTGTTAAACCTGCCGCTGCATTGTAATAATTGGCAGGTGGTTGTGCTAGAGCGCTGATGAATACCAGGCTTAACAGAAAAAAAGATAGAATTCGTTTCATTTTTTTTAAATTGGGGCGTAAAGGTATGAAAAAATGAAATCCGAAAAGATTGGTGTTATTAAATTTGTAGACTTAATATATTAATTTTTAGTAATATACTCTTTGCTGATTTTTGAGAAAAACCACGAAATAGCAATTCCAAAGAGGGAAGCGGTAAGTGCTACGATGAAATAATTCTTTCCTACAATTTTCACCGGGAAAGGAAGTACTTCATTGGCTCTGAAGAATTCTGTATAAAGCTGGAAATAGCAAAGTGCTGTTCCAACGATCAATCCGGTGAAGACCCCTGAAAGGACAATGAGAATTCCGGTGTAGAAATAAGTTCTTCTTAAATGGCTTAAAGGAAAGCCCAGTGATATCAATGATTTTGCCTGTTCTTTTTTATCAAGCTGCAGGATAATAATGGCCCCTGCAAGATTAAAGGTGGTAATGAAAATAACCAGTGCGAAAATTAAATAGATGAACATTTTTTCCGTGTTGATCATCTTCCAGAAGGCTGCATTTTCTTCTTCTTTGGTTTTTATTTCAATACTTTTTCCGAGAGTAGAAAGAAGATTTTGCTTTACGGCATCTGCATTTTCCGGATTTTTTAGTTTAATAACAATTTGGTACGCAGATTTTTTAGGCAGGCTAAGCAGTTCCTCAGTAAGTTCAATAGGAGAAATAATATAATTGTCCAGTTGATCCTTTCCAGGAAAAACTCCCGTTACCAGAATGTCTTTTTTATTATAAATATCTTCTTCCTTATTGATGATCCCCGTTCCCGGCTTTGGCATAAATACCGTTGCATAATGATTGGATGAATCTACCGGAATGGAAAGCCTGTTGTCCAAACTGTTTTCCATTAATACCTCATTAGAATACTTGAAACTAGGATAAGTTCCGTAGAAGACATCTTTATTGATCGGATTAACTTTTACATAAGCGGAATCAACCCCTCTTAAGTAAGCGATATCACCTTTTCCATTGAAACTGATGTATATTTTTTCTTCAATAACACGGGAAAAGCTGCTGACTTCCTTATTACTGCTTAATGTCTTATTAACCTTATCAAGGTTTTTAATGGTCTTTCCTGAAACACTTTTTAAGGTGAGATCAGCATGGAGATTGGAAATAAGATCTTTATTCAGGTCTTCAAGGCCTGAAAAAACAGAAATAATGACGAACATTGCAGTTACCGCAACCGTCATAGCCCCTGCCGAAAGCCACGTAATAAACGTAACGGCAGTACTTCCTTTTTTAGCCAAAAGGTATCTGGATGCTATGTAAAATGCAATATTCTTCAAGATCTATAAAACAGGATTGTCGCCTTCGCCTCTTAATTCTCTTTCCAATTTTTCAACATCATCAAGAGCGGTGTCCAGATAAAAGTTAAGCTGTGGGATGATACGTACCTGTTTTGCCATTTTCTGGCCAATGAAGTTTCTGTATTGAGGTTTATTTTCTTCAATCTCCTTCATTACTGCAGTACGGAATTCCTGAGGGAAAATGCTTAAATAAATTTTAGCAATTCCTAAGTCAGCAGTTACCTTTACATCTGATACGGATACCAATATACTTTGCTTGCTTTCTGAAGCCTGTTTGCGGAAAAGCTCTGCGAAGTCTTCCTGAATAATCTGTGCTACTTTTCTTTGTCTGTTACTTTCCATAATTTATGCAAATTTAGTACTTTTGTTTGAATTGATACTTTCAAATTCAGCTGCAGTATCAAATTTACGATTTAATTATATTTTATTTGTATTTATGAAGCTAGAACATATCGGTATTGCCGTAAAATCTTTAGGAATCTCTGACGAGCTTTTTACCAAACTATTAGGAAAGGAATCCTATAAAAAAGAAACTGTGGAAAGGGAGGGTGTCGTTACTTCTTTCTACGAAACAGGAGAAAGTAAAATTGAGCTGCTGGAAGCCAGTAATCCTGAAAGTCCCATCTCAAAATTCATCGAAAAAAAGGGCGAAGGCATCCATCACCTGGCATTTGGTGTTGAAAATATCCTGGAAGAAGTAAAAAGATTAAAAAAAGAAGGATTTCAGTTTATCTCTGAAGAACCGAAAGAAGGTGCTGATAACAAATTAGTTGTATTCCTCCATCCAAAGTCTACAAACGGCGTGCTGGTAGAACTTTGTCAAGAAAAGCAATAAAAAATTTTGTAGTGAAAGAATTTTTACTATTTTTGCAAACACAAAATTTAACCAAGTTTTGAGGTCCTATAGCTCAGTTGGTTAGAGCACCTGACTCATAATCAGGTGGTCCCTGGTTCGAGCCCAGGTGGGACCACAACGATGAAGAATAGATTTTCTTCAAAAATTACAAAGCCTCTATTTTAGGGGCTTTTTTTATGCCCTGTTTCGTCGTGGTTCGTCATAAAATCGTTCCCTTTTTCGTCCTCTCTCTTTCAATAAATTGTACCAGCGCAAATAATCTATAATTAATTTTTGATAATTTTTTTTTCAAAAAATCAATTATTTAATCACATTAACGTGAAGTTAATAAACTTTAACTAAAATGTAATTGATTGATTTTCATATATCTTTTCTGATTTTTTAATTGTTACCGATGTATGAATGTATTAGTAATAATTCAAATATAAAAAATGAAAAAGCCAATTGTCAAAGCAATAATCAGAACCGACAAAGCTGATAAAAGACCAGGGCAATGTCCTATTTGTTTTCAGATTAGAATTAATAGTGATAAAAAAAAGAATTTCGATCGGAGAAAAAATATATCCTGTAAATTGGGATAAGAGTCTAGGAAGAGTCAAGGGAAAGGGCTTTGGGTATATAAACGATCTTATTGATAAACGAAGAAGTACTTTAAATGAGTTTTTTACGCAATGTATTCTTGCAAGTAAACCAATATCAAACAATGATACTGATATTTTTTTAAAAGGGTTCAAGAACAATGACTTTATGATTTAGTACTTCAGCAAAAAACTAAACTTAGTGAAGATACTCGATATAAATATTGAGTTCTGAGGAGAAGGTTAAAAAACTTTTGTCCCAAAATTTCAGTTTCAGATATTGATAATGATTTTATTGTAGAATTTGATCTTTTCTTGAAAGATTTAGGAATCGGAGATGGAGAAAAACTCCAGTAAGAAGTAAGTAAATTCATAAGATTTTTTACTCTCATATTCCATTTTTTATACCGATTCATACTTATATTTTAAAAATTGTAAAGCGAAAATGAAACCATTATACGACAAAACTTTACGCATTAAAAAGTTATCCACAATAAACACACAAATTGAATCTGAGGTTAGGAAATATTTCTATATTCGTGGAAACTTATTATATGGAGGAATTATTTAATTCTTATTTTTTATCTGAGGGTGGTATTTATAGATCTGAAAGCACTCAGATTAAAGAAATAATAGAATTAGCAAATATAATAATACGTCGAGTAAGAACCCAATATCCCCTATTACCTGAAATATATTTTAATATTATTGACAACAATACATTTAATGCAAAGGCAGCTTTAGATGTGAAAAATGGTAATATTTATTACATAGGTGTATATGCCGGGCTAATAAATATTTTGTTTGATGTATTTACTAAAACTAATATAGTACGTGAACTTGATTTAAATGAAGAGGTCAAATTATCAATTACCAGTACTAAAAGCACTTTAGAATTTGATCATAGCAAGGGATTTTCAGAATCTATTTCTAATGTTGATATTATCGCATTAGATCGGTATAGACTTATTTTTGAATTTTTAATCTACCATGAAATCTGTCATATTTTAAGGGGACATATTGCATTTAAACAAAGCAAAAAAATATCAGAATTACAGGGAAATTTTAAAGAATATTCAGATCTGAATATCAATTTTATACAGACTTTAGAAATGGATGCCGATAGTTTTGCAACTAGTTGGGTGATTGGGGATTTCAGGCGTTTTACTTTAAAAACGGAATTAACAGAAAATACAATATATAAAAACTGGGAGACATTTATTCCTAATTTCGCCTATTCGATTTATACAACCATTAGAATTTTTGGATTTTCCAGCCTTCCCATATCGAAAATAAAAACTTTTACTCATCCAGAACCAGCAATAAGAATTTCTTTAATAATGAGTAATATAGCAACTATTTTAGATGCATTAAATGTTGATAATATTGATGATATTATGAGTAATAGTATACATATGTTAAAAAGGGCAGAAACAGATGTTGTTTCAGTAACTTTTTTAGATGATCAATTAGAAAATGTGAAGGATGTTTATTTTAATCCTGAATATATTAAATATTACAAACAAGTTCTTCATAATTGGAACATAATTCGTGATGAGTTACAATCTTATGCATTTGGTGAATTACCAGGTAAAAATTTTTTAACATTTTAATTTACTAAAATTTATAGTACTTGTTATATGCTATCATCAGTTTCACATCATAATTGTTAATTTTGTAATTTCTTCCCATTGTACAATTCAGCAAATTTTGCCCAATTTTTATTCCGTATATACTACAGTAATCCAAAATTCTTAATATATCGTACAAATGCATCAAGTTACCCCGCCTCTGAATCATACATTTTATTGATAAATTCTTGTAATAATTTGTAGCCCAATTTATGGCAATTATCGCCCATAACTTGGAACTTTCTCCAAGAACAAGACATCAAAGCAGCTTCACGGTTTAAGATTGAAGTTTTCTGTAATTTTGAATGTTGTTCTGATTCTTTGTCATAACCTCCGGAGATTTTATTACAGATATCCAGGTTAGACTTTGCATAAGCTCTATTAGTATATTTGTAAAATCTATGCCTTTGGAAAAGTATTTTAGGTTCTCCTGTTGGAAGAAAACCAGATCCTCTACTCTCAACTTCTGCGACTTCACATTTTAATTCCTCTGCTGCGTTTTTATAATCTTGTTCTGTAAGTGTTTTTCATTTCTTTCTATAATTTTTTAAAGTAAATAAATATTGCTAAAAGTAATAGTGCAAATGCCACAATCCACTAATCAATCTAAAACTCCAAGCTGTTCCGGTTCGTCTCGTAGCTTCCTTTGATTTGTTTTTAATGTCTTTAATCTCTCCTTGAGATTATTTTCTTTGACTATATTTTCAGAGAATTCTTTGAACTTTTCAATTAAGGTTTCAGAAGTGTTTTCTTTTTTCACCTGATCCGATTCATTAGTTTTCGTTCTGATCGATACATCGGCATTCCCGGTAACTTTAATAGTTTGCAAAGTGTCACCGTTTTCAATGTTATATAACTCAATCGGATTATCAGTTTCAGCTTTACCCTTAATTTCAATGTCGGTTTGAGCTTCTTTCTTTTGCTCAACCAAATCAACCTTTTTTATTTCCTGTTTTTGTTCTATTTTTATTTGTTTATTCACCAAGCAATGGTAATAAGTTTACTATTGCAGATATTAAAGTTGCAATAGAAGGAAAAGTAAAAAAGAAAGTTGCAGTTAGGGAAGGACTTATAACACATGCAAAAATCTCAAGATATAATAAATCTGATACTTTGATTTTGTTAGGAGAAAGTGTTGATCGTGTAAATGTTGGTGATATTATTTTAAAAGAAAAGAATTCTCCTTTTTTTATATCAAAGAAGAAGGAGCGAAGAGAAAAAAGCTTACATATGTACTAATACCTAAAAGTATATTAAATGATGAAGATTTTCCAAAACAATGGAAAGATAGTTGTAAAACAAGTTGGAAAGAGGTTGTAGTAAATTAAAATGTAGATGTATTAGTTAGAAACAAAAGGCCTAGAATATTACATTTCTTTAGATTTCATGGCCCTCCTACAAAGCCCGGAACGCAACCGTTTTATAATATCTGAATAAATAATCATAAACAATCATTTCAAAGAGGCGTTGATTGGAGATAAACATCCTGTTGATATTCATATGAAAAATACTTTGAAAGAATGTTTGTGGTGAGGATTCTGAAGACTCATTTTCATGATGGTTGAGGATCGTTTGTAATACAGAAGCACTTTCACTGATGGTGGAAATTATGGTATTCCTTTCCTCAGAAAATTCTTCAGATTGGATAAAATCTAATAATTGGGGATTAAATTCCCGATATTTCTTATCCAGCTGACTGTTAAGTTTTTTATCGGCATTAAATTCCTTTTTAAATACTTCATTGAAGTCTTTTATCCAGTTCAGTTTTTCCTGAATCGGAAGATTGAGCTGATTTAGAAGTTCATCAATATAAAAAAAACTGATCATGAGTTTCTCCTCATCGGTATAATGCAGGCATTGTAATGTAAACTCACTGTTGTTCCAGAATAAGGTTTCGGCTTCTTCTATTGTATTGCTGCCATATCTTTCTATTTCCCGGTTATAAATGTCGATAAGGATATTTGAAATTTCTCCACTGTTGGTATATTCAGTGAGGGTAGTATTGACCTTTTGGAGAACGTCAGTATAGTTTTCTGTTTGCGTAAGCTTAAACCTAAGCCTGAGATGAGGATTTGGATCACTATAACGGATAAAAAACCATTGTGAAATTAAATTATTTTCTTTGAAGTAGGCCACTAGCGGTTCAATAGACTCCTCCAAAATAATGTCTGCAGTCTTTATTCCTGTATATATTTTAAAATACAGCCATTCACTTCCCGGAACAAACTTTCTTTTTATCATCATCCCTTATCTTACATATTTTACCTTAACTCTTAACTCTTGGTTCTTGCCCCTCAACCTCTCTATACATTGAAAAAATAAACTGATGCATAAAGTCAGTATTTTCGTTATACAGGAACTCCTCAATGACGATTGATTTTAACTTTTTTACGGTATCAATAAAAACTTTCACCAGATCATAGTTATCCAGATTAATGGTGAGTTTATTATCAAACTGGACCCACTGAATCCACGATGGGATTTGTCTTTTATTTCTCCAGGATTGTATACCGGATAATAACTGTTCTTTATTCCCTGCTTCATAGCTGCTCAATATTGAAAACTGAGTAAGCTCTTTTTCTGTAATTTTCCACCAGGCTTTTGAAAGAATTAAATTTTTATATTCCACTCTTGGTAAAAACTGATAGATGTTTTGTAAATCTCGCCAGTTAAAATTAATGAATGGTCTGATATTTTGACGATTAAGATCACATAAGAAATGATACACCGGCAACGGATTGGCGGAATAATTATGTGAGTTGGTCAGGTAAGGTTTAATCTCTTTGTCCAGTTTTTTAGAACGTAAAACAATTCTATTATTTTTTAGGGAAATGTATAAATCATCAATACTTATCTGATTTTCTTCCGGCAGAATGGATTGTGCGAGAAAAGGGATTTCATAAGGGCGCAGCGTAGGTCTTCTGATAACATTTCCTATTCTTGCTTCAGGAAGATGGATAATTTCCGCCGAAATATAACCGGTATTAAGTTCCTGTTCTTTTTGTGCAATGCATTTTGTTAAATTTTGGACCTCAGATTTCTCAGAACAAAATCTTGCCAGAATATTGGCTGCACTGCCTCCGCCTCCGCTGCTTAGAGAAAGCTTTTCCTCATTATTTTCAGAGATAATTTCCGTGACAAAAGAAATAGTATCAGGCAGATCATTCCAGTTTTCCTCAAATTCTTCAAAATCCTTTTCAGACAGCTTTATTTTGTACTGATTGTCGAGTAAGGCTTCCTGCACTTTTTCATTGAGAATTTGCTGGATAGGATCCAGTTCAATTCTTAGGGTTGATTGATGATGAGATGATGAATAATCCAGGTTTTCAATATAAGGATGCAATCCTTTGGTAGGAATATCTTGTCTGTAGCCAATTCCTATTTCTGTATCCAATACATAAGCCAGTGGCATTTCCTGCTTTTCAAACCTTTCGTGAAATGCTTTTTTAAACCTCTCCAGGTGGTTATCCTTTTGAGGAAGTGTAATTTTATTTAAAAAGCTTACCGCTTCTTTTAATTCTTTTTTCCAGTACGGAGGTAAAATGAATTTTTCTTTGAAATAAAGATCAGTTTGAAACAGGTATTTCTGATCATATTCTGTATTGAATAATGTAATTAAATCCTCAATTTCAGCATATAAAGAAACAGGATTTCCAATAGTGGTATCTATGGTGTCCAGTTTGGTTTTTATAGAAGTCAGGATTTCAGATTCATTGCTGATTCCTGTTTTTTGTAAAGATCCGATGATAATATCTAAGAAGTCTTTTCCGGATACATTAGGTTCCAGTTCACTTACAAGAACCTGATTGTCTATTAATTCATTGATGAATTCCGTAGCTTCTTCCCGGCTGATCTCTTCATCAATCAGGAGAGCTGAAAGCTGCTGTATGGTTTTCCCTTTTTTTGAAAAATCTAAGATGTTTTGTAATTCTTCAGAAAGTGGAGCTGATGAGATGATATATTCTCTTTGCCCTTGGGTGTATTGGTATTCAACGTAGCGGATTCTATTCCTGACCGTATAAATACTGTTATTAGGATAAAATAATAATTTATTTCTTATCTCAGGAGTTTTTACCAAATGATTGGATAGACCAACCAGAAAGTGCATATCCAGTTGAGTTTCCCTCACAAGATGCTCATGGGTAAATTTCTCTTTCCCGTAAAATGGATTTGGGGCTGTTCCAAATTTTCCTACTCCCACTTCAGTAAACAAACCAAAAGGAATAGACCGGGTGCTCATACGGCTGTAATATTTTAGAAAACTGTTTTCCAGTTTCTGATTTTCTTTCTTGGATCCATGGAGGCTGAGATTGAGCCAGTCATTCAGTTTTTTATGAAGATAAGGAGATGCCAAATAAATAGCTTCCTGAAAAACAGGATCTGCATATATGGACTTCAATGCCGTTTTTTGAATTTCATCATTACCTGTCATTTCATGGAATTGCTTCCGTGAAAACAGGGGAGTACGAAAAACATACTCATCAAAAAAATGGTAAGGAAAACGAGACATCTATTTCTTATTATCTTTTTGAGGCTGGTAATCGGGATGTCCCAATTGCCAGAATGCAAATGCAAAGATATCTGACAGGTTAGAATACCGTTGGGCTACCGGAATATTTGCGCCATGGCCTCCTTCATAATCGATATTTAATAAAACAGGTCTTTTTGAAGTACTGCTCGCTAATAGTTTCGATGCGAATTTTGTAGATTGCCACGGTGAAACTCTTGGATCATTAATTCCGGCACAAAGTAAAACAGCAGGATACTTTTTCCCCTTTTTAATATGTTCATAAGAGTCCATTTCTAATAATCCTTTAAACTCAGCCGGATCACTCGGATTTCCATATTCTTTGATGCTGGTTGCCTGAATCCCATTGTTCTCGAACCGGATTGTATTTAATACCCCGGATTCTATAATTGCAGCCTTGAATAGCTCTGGCCTTTCGGTCATTGCTCTTCCTATTGCAATACCTCCCGCACTGGCTCCCCAGATCGCGATTTTTTCCGGTGACGTGAACTTCTGATCAATAAGATATTCTGCACTGGCAATTAGATCCTTCCAGGTATTAGGTTTTTTATCTTTCTGTCCGTCAGTATGCCATTGTGCTCCTTTTTCTCCACCTCCTCTTACATGGGGAATAGCCACAATACCTCCCTGATTGACCCATAATAGATAACTCTTAGCGAAAAATGGTATTGAAGATTCTCCAAAAGCCCCATAGCAATCCATAAGTACCGGATTTTTGCCGTTTTTCTTAGTGTTTTTATTATAAATTAAGGATAAAGGAACTTCTGTTCCGTCGTAAGATTTTATAGAAACTTCTTCTACAGTAATATCTTTAAATTCCGGGAAATCGATGTTTGGGACAAGATTTTCCTGGGTGAAAGTGTTGGTAGATAAAGTATATCTAAAACGCTCTTCTTCATTGGCCCATCCCGAACAACTGATCCATATATCAGAAAAGTTCTTTCCTTTTGATTGTAAATCTATGCTGCCGGAAACATAAGGTAGTTTGATGGGAATATCTTTCCCGTTTTGATACAAATATAATTTAGCTTCCACACCGTTTTTGGCAGTCACATAATAGATCCCGTCTTTTGTTATAGTGTACTGCTTGATAACTTCATCTTTTTTTTCAGGAACCAGTATTTCAGGATTTTTAAAATCTCTGGTGGTCATATTGGTTTTGCATAACTTATAATTGGATGAGTTATATCCTGATAAAAAATAAATGTCATTTCCTGACAACCTTATGGAAAACGCTTTGCTTTCCTTATCATACAAAGGTTTCCAGTTATTTTTCCCCTCTAATAGTTCTTTCTTTTCAATAAAAAATGTTTTTCTGAAGTTCTCTGCATCTACCAATATTCCGATGTAGTGTTGATCTTCAGGGTTGAAAGCCAGAATGGCAGGATAATCCGTGTTGCTTATTTTCAGATCAGGATTATGGGTACTTGAAAAGACATCATTAAGCTTTTTAGGATCTTCTCCTATTCTATAAAGCATAGCGCGGGTGTTTTTCCTGAACTCTTTAGCCTGCAGATCTACAACCGGATAATAGGTATAGAAAAAACCACTGTTGTCATCAAGCCATTTTATACCTCCAATAGAGGCAGGATTGGTATTAATGATGGTTTGTGGATAAATACTTTTTTTATCCACATCCATCACAATAACTTCAGATAATTCTTTACCTCCCTGGGTTAAAGAAATGGCCACTTTACTTCCATCCCCACTGGGACTTACAAGATTGATTATAAAATTGCCGGTTTTGGGAGTATCTGTTGTTTTCTTGGAGGATACAAAATTGGCGGGATCGTAAAGTAAATTTTCTTTCCCGTTAAATCCATTTCTGTAATAAACCTTGGCGGTTTTTTCTCCAACATTTCTTTTCAAATAAAAATATTTATCATTTTCAGTTACTTTTAAATCATACAAGGAATATCCTTCTCTCTTATCAAACTCTAACCTTTTATTTAAATAATAATTTCTATTAGGAATAGAGCTTAATACTGAAGCCGTGAAATCCGACTGGGATTTCATCCAGTTAATTACTTTAGGATCCTGTAAATTTTCTAAATTCCTGTATTCATCTATTATTTTGGTGCCAAAATAATGATCCGTAGCAGGAACAGAAGGAGCCAGATTACTTAATTGTGCTTTGAAAGATGCTGTTAAAAGAATAGAAGTGAGAAATATTTTATACTGCATAAGAAATTATTTAGTAAGAACAGGTGGTGGTATCCCCAGGCTATCATCAATGATGCTTCCATCATCGCCATTTACACAACCATCAATGTATTGCATGTGCTTGCCGCCGCCACCGCCGCCGTGTACCTTGTTGAGATTGTCAATTTTTGCCATCTGTAATTTTTTTAAAGATAGTTTCTTTTTTGTTTCGTTCTTATTTTTCATTTTAAAATGTTTTAAGTAGCTGTTTACAAATAAAGCTATTTTTTCTCTATGTTGGGAAAAAGTATGTATAAATTCATGAATTTATAATTTGTACACTTATTTTAATTACCTGATATATAGTATTTTATAATGATTTTTTTAAATTTTTATAAGACTCTCGTTTTTAAATAATATTTTTGTAAAAAATGAGATGCAGATGTTGAAAATAAAGCTGCTTTTATTGTTAAGTGTGGTGTGTAATCTATTGTATGCACAGACAGGTAATGTAGAAAATATTCAGAAGAGTGTTTTAAAAGAGTATACCTATCAGGAATTGGAGAAAAAATTCTATGAGACTAAACCTGAAGATGTAAAAAGTAAAAGAGATATCGCAAAATACTATCTCCAAAAAGCGAAAGAAGAAAAAGATGAAGTTCAGATTGCGGAGGCGTATGTCATGCTCCACGTTGATGAATCTTTACCCAATGCATTAAAGTATCTGGACAGTTTACAGACTATTACCAAAAATTCCAAAGAAATTTATTATCCCGCCCGGACCTATTTATTAAGAGGGAATTTATATTTTAAATCTGACAATCTGCAGGCCGCATTGAATAATTATGTACTGGGTCTGAAATATGCGAAAGAGAAGGGATATAAAAGACAGATTGCGATGGCTGAGATCAGTATTGCCTATTTGAAGAATTATATTGGAAAGCATGCCGAAACAGCTAAAACCCTTAGATATTATTTGTATAATGCTGATTATATGAATGAGAGTGAGCATACTATTCTTAAACTAAATTTAGCAGATGCCTATATAGAAATCAATAAAATGGATTCTGCATATATATTGATCCAGGATGGATTACTGGCTGCTAAGAAAAGCAAAAACGTATATGCTTACCATCAGAATTTGGGATTATTGGGCTATTATAATTTAAAATTAAAAAAATATAATGTAGCTATTGAAAATTTACAGAAGTGTAAAAACTTCTTTTTCACCGCAAGTTATCCAAGCAAAAGAAATCAAAATTATACTCTTTTAAATTTAGGAAAGGCTTATGCGGGATTACAGGAAAGCAATAAAGCCATAGAGAATTTTGCTAAAATAGATTCTATGGTGCTTAAAACAAATTATGTTTTTCCTGAGCTCAGAGAAGTATATACTTACCTTATTGATTACTATAAAGAGAAAAAAGATAAAGAAAAACAGCTTTATTATGTTGAAAGATTTTTAGATGTCGATAAAGTATTGGATACCCGTTTCAGGTATATATCAAGAGAGTTACCGAGAAGATATGACACTCCTAATCTGTTACAGGAAAAAGAGAGCATTACCAAAGAACTCAAACAACGAAAGATATTCCTTTATATAGTGCTGGGAGCCTTATTAATAGTTCTTTTATTATTTATAAATTTTTATTTTAAATATAAAAACGCTGAAAAAAAATACCGAAAGATTGCTCAGGACTTAATTCAGTCTGTTAATGAAAATAAGAAGGAACCAGAGGTTGAAATACAAAAAGAAGAAGTATTACCGGATATTGTCTTACCTCAAAATATAGAAAACACAGAAGATAAAGCAACGAAAACGATTTCGGAAGATATAACGCAAAGTATTCTGAAGGAGCTTGATGCTTTTGAGAATAAAGAACAGTTTTTAAACAGGGGAATTACGTTGGGAACTTTGGCGAAAAAAGTAAAAACAAATTCTAAATACTTGTCAGAAGTAATCAATACCCATAAAGGGAAAAACTTTGCAGCTTATCTCAATGATCTTCGTATTGACTATGCGATCAGCAGATTGGCAAGGGATAGAAGATTTCGGTCTTATAAAATACCTTTTATTGCAGAAGAATTAGGATATAATAATGAGCAGGCTTTCACACTGGCTTTCAAAAAAAGAACAGGAACTCCTCTTTCCATCTACTTAAAGGAAATTGAAAAGACAGTAAGCGCAGCGAATGATCATCCGGAAGTACTATAAGATATGGATGTAACTGGCATGTACTTTTTCAATTGTACTGCTATACAATATCTCCTATAAATACAGTAGGCCACGGTGTAAAGTTTACAGAGTACACTTTTCCGGGGAATATATATTGAAGAACTAACCCAAAGAAATAAGCACTTGCAGAATAATGTGAGTGCTTTGTTATTTGCTTTTTATGTAAGCATCCAATCAACAGGGCAATTTTCTGTTTCTTTCTATGAAATTATTTCATTAAAAATCAAAGGGTTATTGTTTTATATATACAAAAAAGTGTAAATTAGAGTATCATGTTGTGATTACAGAATCACTTTTGAAAAAAACTAAAAACTAAAATAAAACCGATGAAAACTCTTATAATAATGATCATGTTGGGAGTTTCTCTTCCCAGCCTTGCCCAAACCGACACTATATCCAATAAGCAGCTAAAGAAAATGTATTATGATCATATAGGCTTTCTTATTGGAAAGAAATCAGATATCCTAAAAGACAATACCATTTCGAATTATGATCTAAAGAATGTAATTGCTTTAAAGCAAAACGAATACGAATTCATTTCTCAGATTAAAGATACGGTAGAAAGAAAACGGATCATGGCTGAAGAAACAAGAGAATTATCAATGCTGAAAGCTAATTATATTAATAAGGCATATGTTTCCGGATATATTAAAGGCACGGTAAATGATTTTGAGATCTACAATGCCAATTTAGATTCGTTAAAGAGCATAAAAGGGTTGGAACCATGTCCTAAATGTGCGATTTCCCGTAAAGTTAAATTCATTGTTTTAAAATCAGAAAATAATAAAATAGATACGTTGAAATGTGCTGTTTTGAAATATACGAAAGTAGGATTCCAAAATAGAAAGCTTAGTGAAACAGAGTTTAATTCTTTCCCCTGTGATGATATTAGAGAACTGTCATTAAGTGGTTCTTATGGAAAGAATATCATTGAAATATTTTTTGAAGAAAAGAAATACCGTAAAGAATTTATTCTGACGGCCGGGAGATCGGCCAATGATATTTGTATACTTCCTATTGTACTGGACAAAAAATACCTGATTTATGACAACTGAATTTAAAACCACATTAGAAAATATTGTCCAGTTTGCGGCAGTATTACTCCAGATCATTGGACTTTTTGTTTTAAAACCTGGTATATTTAATTATCAGGGAGAAACTGAGTTGTTTGCCGGTGGAAATATCTACAACTTCATTCTGATTTTTATTTCAATCATTTTTTTATTTCTGGGGTATACCTACTCAAAAGGGATATTTGCCCGAAACTGGTTTATAATGTTTATTGTATTCGGTATTCTTTTTATCGGGAGTTTCTTTTATTATAATCACCTGATAGAAAAAAAGACAGTCATCTTTTCTTCAGATGGGGTAGAGGCCTCCAGATTTGTAAAAGGGGATCAATTTGCTGTTGCGATAAGAGGTTGTGCCGAATCGATCAGAAAAAAGAATCCTGATATCCCGGATCTTGAGATTATTAAGAGTTGTGAAAATATTACTGATGTCACTCAGTTATATAAAATATGGCCTGAAAAGGAAATTAAAAAGAATATGCAGGTTTTAAATATTGGATATTGCATTTTGATTTCCCTTGCAAGTATTGCCTTAATATGCGGATTGCAAGCCCTTAAATGTAAAAACATGAAAAATGAATAGCCATGAAACTTTTCTGTATTCTTTTTTTACTATTCTGTGAGAATTTTGTGTTCGGACAGATAGACCCCGGTAAAATTAGAAAACCCAACGTAAAAGATGATTTTGAAATATTGGTATTTCAGGAAAATGCTAAACTGAACGAAACGCTGTACAAAACAGATATCTGGATAAGTGATATCAGTGGCATTCAATATGATTACGATTATGGAGTTATTATCAACAAAAATGAAATTCTGGAAAAAATTAAAAATTTCGATCATGTTGACAAAAGGTTTCTAATACGTCTGATTATTGCTCATGAAAAAATGCATGCAAAACAGTATTTTAAATGGGGAAAAGAAACCTTTAAACGATACTCTTCGCTTGTTTCTAAGGAACAGCTCTTAGTAGATGAGACCCAGGCCGATCTAGTGGCGGGTTACAATGCTATGGATGTAAACAATTATAAGGATATTGAAATTTTTTTCAATATTGTGAGAAAAGTTTCAATAAATGGATTTGACAGTATATCTGAATTCACTGAAAAAGACATAAATTTTGATCAGCAGTTAAAAAATAATGAAATAAATGCACTGAAACTTTTTTTTTCATTAGGGGAAAATGGAAATTATCTGGCAAGGGGTGCTAATTCCTACCAAAGGACAATTGCCATTGAAATGGGAATGAAGGCAGCTTATATTAACCGATTAGTTACTTATTTAAAAAACCATGGACCTCTTTCTGATATAGAAAAAGAATCCTATGATCAGGTCATTTCTAAATTGCGAAACGATATCGATTTTGCCTATGTAGAATCAAAAAAATTGGATTATTTTTATGATAGTTGGAGTTTTTGGACTGCCCGTAAAATTTTAAATTTTTCCAAAGAACTTAATAAATATATCCATTTTAAACTTATTGAGTCTTCTGAAGATGTTAAGAATCATAAAGTTAATTATAAAACGAGTATAACCAATTCCAATACAAAAGATTCCATTTTAATTAATTATTCAGTCTTATTTAAATCTAAGCCTAAAGACTATGTGAGTTTTATAATTTTTGGTGCAGTAAACTCAATGGTAAGATTAAAACCGGGAGAAACAAAGCTTATATCAGAATCATTGGACATAGGTATGATAGAAATATTTCAGGAGGTAAAAGAGGAATTTCAGAATCAGATTGTTTTTCCGGGGCAGATAGGTTCTTTGTATTATACTGCATTATTGAATACTAAAAATTCAAAAGAATATTATGCCGATAGAAAGGAAAATGAAGTAACAGACTGCTATAAATGTGATCAGTCTGTTGAAGACCTGATAGCCAATCTTGCAGTGATTCATGACAGAATTGAGAATGGAGAGCCGGAAGACTTTATCAATGGTATAGGCTTTCAGTATGCAGATCAGGATTATATTTCTTATGGTGTGTTTTTGAGGGGAAGGCCCTTCGAAATGCTGGTGTATCCTGCAAAATCTATTTTTAAAATTACGCTCTATTCGGATGCTGATATAAGTGTAGTGAAGAAGTACCTGCAGAACATAATTAAGGAGATTGACCATAATGAAGATCTAAAATATACTTCTACTGTTGATGACCGTAAAAACCCATTGATTATCATAAAAAATACCTCGAATCTTCAGATAGGCTCATTGGAAATTGTATTTGATAAAATGGTTAATGAATTTCAGATCCAATTAAAACTCACAAAATCTTAAATAATCCTATTTTCAATTATAGGTGTGGAAAAATAATGTTCGAGATAATATCGTTTCCGGAAACAGGTAAAATTCGAATTAAACAGATGTTTAAAGAACCATAAAGAATAATTAAAATTGAGTTAACAGCCTTCTTGATCAGATAACGTTGTTTTGCAGAAAAAATAATGATGGAAAACAACAACCCGATTAACAGAAGGAGATTTCTTAAAAATTCATTACTGGCGGCAGGAGGGATTTTTATTGCTCCTTTAATTGAAAGCTGTACAGATAATGATTTTAATGATGCTAATGAAAATGCTCCCTCTGACCTTAAAAATGCAGGTTTTGAATCCGGAGTAGCGAGTTTCGATCCTACAGCAGGGGGAATTATTATCTGGACAAGATACTCTACAGGTATTGATGCTGAAATTACCTGGGAGATAAGTAAAAACAGCAATTTCTCAGAAGTATTGAGAAGAGGCAAGGCAGCAGCTACATCTGTTAATGATTTTACCGTAGCCGTTGATGTACAGAATATTCCATCAAATACTAAATTCTACTATAGATTTTATAATATTACTACCAAAGAAGCTTCTGTTGTTGGAGAGACCCTTACATTACCCTCAAAAACAGATACCGTAAACGAAGTGAAAATGGCTGTGGTTTCCTGTTCTAACTTTCCTGCCGGGCTTTTTAATGTATATGGTGCTATTGCCCAATCTGAAGCCGATGTAGTGGTACACCTTGGAGATTATATCTATGAATACGCTCCGGGACAATATGGAACAAACCCTTATACCAACCAGCTTGGCAGAGCCCATAAACCGGCTAAGGAAATCCTTAGTCTTAATGATTACAGGGAAAGATACAGACAGTACAGAGGAGATAAAAATCTTCAGCTTCTTCACCAGAAAAAACCTTTTATCTGCGTGTGGGATGATCATGAATTTGCGAATGATACCTACAAATCCGGAGCGGAAAATCATCAGCCTAATGAAGGAGATTTCCAGGCCAGAAAGATGGCTGCCTTCCAGGCTTATAGTGAATATATCCCTTTGAAAACAGGAAAAGATCTGAAGATCTATAGAAGTTTCCAGTTCGGTAATATTGTTTCCCTTCACATGATGGATACAAGGGTGATCGCAAGAGATAAACAAATGGAATATTCAGATTATCTGGATAACGCCGGAAACTTTAATCAGGCACAGTTTACAGCAGATTTTTTGAGCACCAACAGAAAACTGGTCGGAAGCGAGCAGATGTCATGGCTGAGCTCTCAGATCAATGGGAGCACTGCAAAATGGCAGGTATTGGGGCAGCAGATCCTCATGACAAAAATGATGGTCCCAGCTGAACTCCTGATGTTGCTTAATCAGATTCTTGCAGAAATAAAACAGCACGGAAGTGCACAGCCGGCTACCATGCTGGCACTTCAGACTACCATTACCCAATTGATTGTTCTGAAAACAAGATACAAACAACAGGACCCAACCCTTACCCCACAGGAAATTGCAAGAATTACAACAACATTACCTTATAACTTAGATGCCTGGGATGGTTATTTTATGGAAAGGGAACACTTGTATTCTCTTCTTGCCGGGAAAAAAGTAGTGGTACTGGCAGGGGATACTCATAATGCGTGGCTGGGAACACTGAAAGATGCCCAGGGAAATCACATCGGGACAGAGCTTGCCTGCAGTTCCGTATCTTCTCCGGGACTTGAAGGATATCTGGGAATTTCATCCGACCCTACGAAAGCTATAGAATTGGCTCAGGCATTTTCAATGTTGATCGACGATCTGGATTATGCCAACCTTTATAAAAGAGGATATCTGCATGTGAAATTTACTTCCGGAAGTTCTCTGGCAGAATGGAGATTTGTAGACAATATAATTTCCGATACATATAATACCGTTACAGAAAAAACATATACAATCGTATAATTTTAATCATAGTTTTTAGTAGAACAAATCTTATTTTCAATTTTGTATTAAGAGCTGCAGCACGCTACTGTGGCTCTTTTATATTAATATTTTTTTGTATCTTGAACAGATGCAAGAGGATATAATGAAAGAATTTTCACCCCTTATTTCTAAACCTTCGTGGTTCATGACCTGGCTGACCAGAATTTTTGGGGTACTTATATTACTGATCGTGTTTCTGGCAATTCTGGCATTGCCTGCTATACTCTGTAATCACGTAATGGTGTTGGTAGCAGTGGGAATACTGTATTATCCTGTTGTAGCGTTTCTGCTTTACCGTTTTCTTCGCTATCAGAAAAAAATAAGAAAGAGAGAAGTGAAGAAAATTGTGGTTGATGATAAAGGAGTTCATTATGAAAGGTTTGACGGCAGTGTAGATGAGGTTTTGTATGCTAATTTAGAAAAATACTGTTTTTCAGATGAATATGATGTAGGTCTCAGCCCCAGAAACAAACAATATATGTTGCAGGTGAATGACAGAGGATATGTAGTAGATGTTGATTTTGAAGGAATGGATGCCGGCTATACTTACTATATAAAAAATCTGAAAGCTTTGCGGAGAAGGTATTTACAGGGAATTGCACACTTCAGACCGGACTTGCGTATAAATCCCTGGATTTATTCTGTATACAGTATCAATCCTGTAGATTTTACATTCGATAGAAAGGAGTATTGGACTTCCATGCTCAAAGTGGGAGGTGTATTGATGCTTGTATGTCTGGTATCTGGTTTGGTACTCTATAAATTAGTAACTTAAAAATAAATATTCTACATAGAGAAACAGTAAAATGTATCCGTTTTTCCTGAATTTGTATCCTGATGGGATAGCTTAAAAAATCTAATTTCACCCCATTATTGAAGCCCTGTAAAAATGAAAACAAAAATACTTAGCATACCGGAGTTTAGCCGTTACCTGAATGTTGACGGGTTAAAAAGTGATGAGCTTCATATTGTAGATTTTCAGGATAAAAAAGATATCAGGCTAAAGTCTGATCCTGTTACAATAGATTTTTATCTCTTAGCAATCAAACCGCCTATGGAGGTTAAGTTTGTTTCCTATCCATTGCTGGAAGATCAGTCAGACTCTTCTTATATGTATGTAGACTGCCCTCAGAATACATTGGAGTGGGAAATTGCCCCTCCGTTTTCAGGGCTTTGCATTATGATAAATGCTAAATACCTTGAAAGATATGCAAAGGACTACAGCTTTGTTCATTATAATAATCACGAAGCTCTTTTTCTCACCAAAGATGAGGAAACAATTTTATGGGATCTTTTCAGAAAAGCAAACAATGAATTTCAAAAAGAACATTATTCAAGAACAGTAATCATCTCCTATGTTAATTTAATACTGACCTATGTTAAAGATTTTTACGACAGGCAGTTTGATACCAGAAGCACTATCTATCACAAAGTCATAGACGAGTTTTATAAAAACCTGGAAAACTATTTCCGAGAAAACGAAAATATAGCAGGACTGCCTTCTGTCGCTTTTTTTGCCCAAAAAAGTAATCTTTCACCCAATTATTTCGGTGATCTCATTAAACATTTTACCGGTAAATCTCCATTAGATCACATCCATGACCATGTAGTAAAACTGGCTAAAGACAAATTAAAAAATACGACACTTTCTGTAAGTGAAATATCTTATAGCCTTGGCTTCGACTATCCCAATTATTTTGCCAGATTCTTCCGTAAAAAAACCGGATTGTCACCCAAAGTATTCCGAAACCAATAAAAAATTATAGACTATAATATATAGGGGAATATGTCCTTATATGACAGAAAAAATTATGTAGATGAAGCTGTAGAACAACTGATTCCGTTCTTTCAGGAAAAACTGGTTTGAAAAAATACTGCTGTACATTTCTTTGTATAGCAGTATGAAATTTCCACATTGAATGCTTATATTTATTTTAAAAATCAAATTGGAGACATTTTTTTTTCAGAAATAATATAATTTGGTTTACAAATAATTCAAAAAACAATGTTGGAAGATTTTATTTATTACTTAGGATTGGTTCTGGTGATTATCGGTTCGATAATGCTGGCCAATCGTTTAAAAGTTGCCTATCCTATTATATTGGTGATTGCAGGATTACTGATCAGTTTCATTCCTGGATTGCCTGCTATAAAGATTGATCCGGAGCTTATATTTATAATTTTTCTACCTCCGCTTTTATATGAAGCTGCGTTTGCGGTTTCGTGGAAGGAAATATGGAAACTGAGGCGCATCATTACCAGTTTTGCCTTTATTGTTGTTTTCCTTACTGCAATATCTGTGGCTTTTGTAGCCAATTCCTATATTCCGGGATTTTCATTAGCCCTGGGTTTTGTGTTGGGAGGAATAGTGTCACCACCTGATGCCGTAAGTGCAGGAGCTATTTTAAAATTTGTAAAGGCCCCTAAAAATGTATCCACTGTTTTAGAAGGCGAAAGTTTATTCAACGACGCTTCCTCTCTGATTATTTTTAGATTTGCCATGGTAGCCGTAGCAACAGGACAGTTTATCTGGCAGGATGCTGTACTAAGTTTTGGATGGATGGTGTTTGGAGGCCTTGGAATAGGGGTTGTACTGGCTTTTATCTTTCTTAAAATTGAAAAAATATTCCCCACCGATGTTAATATGGATGCCATACTCAGTTTAGTAGCACCTTATGTCATGTATATTGCTGCTGAAGAAGTTCATTCTTCCGGTGTGCTGGCAGTCGTAAGTGGCGGACTCTTTCTTTCCGTAAGAAGGCATGAAATTTTCAGAACTTCAGAATCCAGACTGAGAGGCTCCAACGTATGGGAAAGCTTTGTATTCCTGATCAACGGAATTGTTTTCCTTCTGATAGGGCTGGATCTTCCCGAAATTATGGTAGGACTGAACAAAGAAGGAATAAGCCTGTCCGAAGCAGTAAGCTATGGATTGTTGGTTACAGCAGTACTGATTATTGTCCGTTTTCTGGCTTCTTTTGGTGCTGTATTTACAACATTGATTATGCGGAATTTCATCAATGTAGCAGACCGGGATCCCGGTATGAAAGCCCCATTTCTAATGGGCTGGACCGGTATGCGGGGTGTGGTTTCACTGGCGGCGGCATTATCTATTCCCGTTGTCATGGAGAACGGGCAGCCTTTTCCTCATCGTGACCTTATCCTGTTTATTACATTTGTGGTCATTTTAGTTACTTTGATTCTTCAGGGATTGACCTTGCCGGCATTGATAAAGAAACTGAATTTATCCGACTCCAATGGAGGATATATGTCTGAAGACGAATCAGAACGTTTTTTGAAAAAAGAAATGCGCAGGGTTGCTTTCAGGTATCTGGATGAAAACTATAAAGAGAGGAGAAATGAAAATGAATACTTCAACAAACTGATGGACCGTTGGGAACAGGAAGACAAAGAAGATTCTGTTCATAAGCTTTCCGGGGAAGCTAAAGAAATCTATTTTGAGACTTTGGAGCAACAGCGAATTTGGCTTCGGGAAGAAAACAGACGTAACCCGAATATTAACGAAGAATATATAAGACATTATCTGACAAGATTGGATATGGAAGAGGAGAGACTTAGGATGTAAAAAAAAAATACAATGAATTTAGTAAAACAACTGGGGCAATTCCCTGATGAAAAAAGAAAAGAATATTTCAGTACACTTTCCAATTATACCCATGGGAAGTTTCAAAATATGTTGGTAACACCGGCTTTGTTAGAAGGGGAAAGTATGACCAAAGCACTTCTGGGAAGCCTGTGTAAAATAGAAAATACATCACCCGGAACTGCGCTTCCGTTTGTAGTAACAGATCTTAAAAATCTTCAACCTGACGAAAATATTCTCGTGTGGTTTGGACACAGTTCTTATTTCATACAGATTGATGGCAAAAAGTTTTTGATAGATCCTGTTTTCAGTGGAAATGCTTCTCCCATGCCCGGATCTATAAAAGCATTTCCGGGAGCAGATTATTATAAACCGGAACATATGCCGGATATAGACTTCCTTATTATTTCCCATGATCATTGGGATCACCTGGATTATAAAACGGTTCAGGCTTTAAAAAATAAAGTAGGAAAGGTAATCTGTGGTTTGGGAACCGGCCAGCATTTTGAATATTGGGGTTGGGCACCGGAGAAAATTGTGGAAAAAAACTGGTGGGAAAGTATTGATGTGGCGGAAGGCTTCAGGATTACTCTCACGCCGGCAAGGCATTTCTCCGGAAGACTGCTGAACAGGAATATCTCACTCTGGACTTCCTTTGTATTAAAAACCCCCACTATGAAACTGTTTTTAGGAGGAGACAGTGGCTATGGTAACCATTTTACAGAAATTGGAGAAAAATATGGACCATTCGATTTAGCGGTAATGGAATGTGGACAGTACAATGAAAAATGGCCTTATATTCACTCTTTACCCGAACAGATTATTACAGAAGTGAAAGAGCTGAAAGCAAAAAACTTCATTCCTGTTCATAATTCAAAATTTAAATTAGCACAGCATACCTGGTACGAACCACTTGAGCAGGTTTCAAAATATGCAGAAGAAAACCGGCAGCCTATTACCCTACCTGTTATGGGTGAGAAAGTGAATTTAAACAACCTGGATAAAACAGATTGGAAGAAATGGTGGGAAGACTATATCTGATCTTTTCTATACATCATTAATTAAAATAAAAACCTGCCGATATTGAGCAGGTTCTTCCTTAATTATCAAAAAAATAATCACTACTGAGGTTCACTATGGGTAACCTTAGTGTGTATAATGTCATAGAATACTGCCGGATTAGCTGCATCAGGAATAATTCTGTAGGTGAAAGTAGTCTCATTCAGGGTAAGAATATCTACCACTCTTGTAAAAGTAACTGCTCCGGTAGCAGGGTTGATCCCAATAAGGGTTCTCTTCTTTCCGTCAGCAGAAATAGACCATTTCCCCTGAGATCTGAAAACATCATCCAATCCTACAATTTTGAATGTTCCATTGGCTCTGAAATAAGAGTATCCTACATATCCGGTTACGCTGGCATTGGTTAATGCTACATTATTTCCGTCTTTATCTTTAGCACCGGTAGTTTCCCACGGAGTAGAAGCTAAAGTAAGCTGTCCGTTGCCCGGTTCGGCATGAGAAGTTCTTGTATGAATGATGTCATAATAAAGCGATGGATCCGCTGAACTAGGATAGATTCTATAGGTGAATTCATTCTTATTAAGGACAAGAATATCAACATCACGGGTGAAAATAGTAGAGCCGTCCGGATTAAGTGCTGCAATAGTTCTTTTTTTACCTTGCGCATCTACAGACCAGGTTCCTCTTGATCTCAAGATATCATCCAGCCCGTAAATAGCAAATTTTCCATCTGCTTTGAAGTAAGCAAAACCTACATATCCGGCTACGCTGGCATCAGTTAATGCTATATTATTTCCATTTTTATCTTTAGCTCCTGTAGTTTCCCATGGAGTAGAAGACAGAACCTGTGAGGGAGTCTGCTGTTCTATAATAATTTCGTCATCATTATCAGAACATGATACAAAAGATGCTGTTAAAAGCATAGCTGCACACAGATAACATAGTTTTTTCAGTGTATTCATAAGGGTATTTTTTAAGTCTTTGCAAACTTATCCCTAATCAACACCAAAACATTGTATAAAGTATCTCTTTTGTTGTAGGAAATATAACAGATGGATGATAAAGTGAACAAAATGATATTATTGTGGTGTTGCTAAAGATTCTTTTGGAAAAGTTTATAGGTGAAAAACCTTTAAAAATTCTATTTTTGAGTATGAATAACAGAAACCGTGGAAAAAATACAGGTGATGATAACTTGTTCGGTTCAGAAAAGCAACTCGGTAAGCTGAAACTGGCTGTTCAGGATATGCAGTATTTGCTGACAAGAGGTTATGCGGAAAAAGCAGGATCAGAACTTGTAGGTAACAGATATAGATTAAAGACCAGACAAATACAGGCTTTACGCGGTGCATCAGCTTCCGATATGCAGATCCATGAGAGAAATTTAAAACAACTGAAGAGTTCAGAATTAAAAGACAGAATAATTTATCTTGATGGTTTTAATGTATTGATTTTGTTGGAAAGTCTGCTTTCCGAAGCTTATATTTTTGAAGGTGCAGACGGTTGTTTTCGCGACCTTTCCGGAATTCACGGAACTTATAAAAGAGTTAATCAGACGTTGAAAGCTGTAGAATTGGTAGCTTCTTTCTTTAAAAAAAATAAAATCCAAAAGCTGGTCTGGGTTTTTGACCAACCGGTTTCCAACAGTGGAAGAGTAAAACAGATGGTCCTTGCATTTGCTTCAGAAAACAACCTGAATTGGGAGAGTGAGCTCCAGTTTAATCCAGATAAATTTCTGGCAGAAAGTTCAGAAATTATTATTTCTTCCGATGCATGGATTTTGGATCACTGTAAACAATGGTTTAATCTTATTGGACATCTGATTCAAGAAGAGTCTCTTTCCGTCAATCTTATAAAAACATGGTGAAGAATGGATGGCTTTGAAAAGTATATTCCCTTTATTTCTGATTCCTGGAAAGAAAAACACCAGGCTATTTTAGAAAAAGAACATGTGAAAAACCTGGAAGGAAATATCCGGGCCTATAAAGAAAATAAGCTGGATTGGGATTTGCCTTATTTTACTGAAGAAATAAAAATAAACCGCCATGACATTTTTGATAGGATTATTCGCTTATTGGAAAGCAATAATTCTGATGAGGTTAAAGCAATAAAATTAGAAGAAACTCCTTTTGAGGACTGGCTTATTATGTTGGGGCAAAGGCTTACCCCGGCAAGTATCCGTGATGAGAATGCTATTCCTCCTCTTCAGCATGTATTAATTAATGCATGCGAAGAACCATTCAACAATGAAATAACCATTGCCCAGAGAGCCTGGGAAAAACATACCGGAAGAATGGATGATCATTTTTGGGGCGAAGTCAAAGGCAATAACCAACAGAAACAGGAGAAGGTAATGAAGAGAATCTGTTATATTCTCGAAAACCAAACCTGGTGGAATGTATTTTTTCATTATAAACACGGTTTGGTCTTTGAAGTCAGGGAAAAAGAAGGCCACGGAATACGATGGAGCCATGGCGGAACCAAACTGATAGGTTTTCTGGAAAAATTTATCAATGAATAATTTTTACTGCGTAAAAAGGTTGCGCTGTTAACGGATAATTTTGCGGAAATTAAATAGCGATTATACCTGTTGATGATCATTTTTATTCAATAACCATGAGGAATATTTACAACAAAGGAGATTTCAGAGCCGGAGAAGAGGGTAAGATTTCCTGTGAATTACAGAAATATGGGAATAAAAAATGGCGGAGGACCGAAAATTCTGCTATCGAAGATCAGTTGAAAGAAGAAGTACGTTTCCTGAAAACTAAAAAAGCCCGTAGGAAAACCATATGGGTCAAAATAACAAAAGAAATTAACGGATTGAAGCGCTCTGATTATAAAAGGTTTTATACAGAAAAAGAATTGAAAGATGCTGTGAAAAACCAATATGTAACAAGATATTTTTATATGAAAAATAATAAAACAAAAAAGAAATGAATACCTACATTGATATTGGCATTAATCTGACCAATAAACAGTTCTACAATGAACACGAAGAAATCATTAACCGCGCTTTGGATAACGGAGTAGAACATATGATTCTCACAGGAACAAGCGTACGTGGAAGTAAAGAATCTGCAGAAATAGCAGAAGACTATCCGGACATTTTATTTTCTACAGCAGGAATCCATCCCCATGATGCCAAATCTTTTAATAACGAAAGCATCAGCGAACTTAGAAAACTTTTACAACAGGAACATGTGATCTCAGTAGGAGAGTGCGGGTTGGATTTTGATCGTGATTTCTCCCCAAGACCCGTTCAGGAAAAATGCTATAAGGCTCAGCTTGAGTTGGCCATAGACGTGAATAAACCTCTTTTCCTTCATGAAAGATCGGCATTTAAAAGGTTTAATGATATTACAGACGAATATCTTTCCCAATTACCGGAAGCAGTAGTTCATTGCTTTACCGGAACACTGGATGAAGCAAAAACATATCTGGATAAAGGGTTTTACCTGGGCTTTACCGGAGCGATCAGTGATGAGAAAAGGTTTAAACACCTGGAAGACGTCATCAGATACACACCTTTAGACAGGATGATGATTGAAACAGATGCTCCTTTCATGCTTCCGAAGAATATGCCGAGAATGCAGAACAGGCGGAACGAACCCTCATTTTTACCGTATGTTGCGCAATCCATTGCCTATTTGAAGAAGATGAGTATTTCCGAAGTTGCAGATGAAACTACAGAAGTTGCCAGGAAATTTTTCAGGCTATAAAAAAGAGCTCTACTGATACAGTAAAGCTCTTTTTTTATTTCTTAAGCGAATTCGCTTTTATAGACTTTTCAATGCTGATTCCAAAGCCAGCTCCATCATTGGATTCAGGGCTTTCTCTCTTTCGTCAGCAGAAATTTTTTCATGCGTTGGAATAATGTCAGTTACCGTAAGGATAGTAGCAGCATTTTTTCCTAAATGCTGAGCATTCGCAAACAATCCGAAAGCTTCCATTTCTACTGCAGGACAATTGTATTTTGTAGCAATAGCAGGAGTTTCAGGATCTTTTCTGTAGAAAATATCACTACTGTGTATATTGATTGCTTTTGCGTGTAATGATAATTCTTTAGAAGTTTCATTAATGGTGTTGAAGATATTTCCCTGGTGAGGAAGAATCTCATCTTCAATTCCCCATGCATATTTAGCATATGTACTTTCGCTGGCTGCATTTTCAATATTCAAAATATCAAAAAGCTTAAGATCTGTATTATAAGCACCACAAGTTCCAATTCTGATGATAGTATCTACCTCATATTCTGTAAACAGTTCAAAAGAATAGATCCCAATACTTGGAAAGCCCATTCCACTTGCCCCTACTGTGATTTCTTTACCCTTATAAAGACCTGTATAATAAAATATACCTCTGGTTTTGCTTACCAGTTTTGCATTTTCTAAATAATTTTCAGCAATATACTGTGCACGAAGCGGATCCCCCGGCTGCAATACTACTTTAGCAATTTCTCCTTTGTTTGCACTGATGTGAATACTCATAATTTTATTTTGACAGATGCAAAGATAATAACTTTTAGATTGTCTGTGACATTACAGGGAGTGAATAACGAAGCCACCTCATGAAAAGATAATGCATAAAATGGTATATATAAGTATTTTAAATACGGTTTTGTATACCGTCTGTTGAAAACTTCATATTGAGAGAGCCTGTATTCATTGCAAACCTGAACTTTTAAATGATTTTCAACCCGTATTTTTGGTAAATACAGAACAAGAATAGAATAACAGAGAGCGGATATTGCAAAGTGAAGCCTGCTAACTTTGCTATACAATAGTAAAATAGAGAAAAATGAAAATTGAACATATTGCCATCTGGGTAAAAGATCTTGAAAAAACCAGAGAATTCTATCAGAAATATTTTGGAGCCGTTTCCAACAAAAAATACCATAATCCTGTTAAAAATTTTGAGTCCTATTTTCTGAGTTTTGATAGTGGCAGCCGTCTTGAAATTATGACCCGTTCCGGTATTAAAGAAAATACAGGCTCTTATGATTCTCAACAGTTTGGGATTGTCCATCTGGCATTTGCTGTCAAAACTAAAGAAAATGTAAATGAACTTACAGAAGTCCTGAGAAAAGATGGTTATACCATCGCCGGAGAACCCAGAACTACAGGTGACGGTTACTATGAAAGTGTTATTCTTGATCCGGAAAACAATATTGTTGAAATAGTAGCCTGATATTGTTATATGGGGACTGAAATAGAGAAAGCAACATTTAACATCAATCCCCTATTCAAAAGTTTTATTCTCAACGAAATAATTCTATTTTTGTTAGATGATGGAAACCAGGTCACCATTCTTAGATACGATCTTTTTGCTCAGGAAAACTGAATGCATTACCCTTTTCTCAAACTTCCAGGAGATTTCTTCGAAAGAAGAAGCAGAGGCAGGGGATTATTTTGAGACAGAATTTGAAAAGGAAAGGCTTGAATTTTTATCTGGAAGAATGCCATGTGACAGAGCAGCAGCAGTGTGGGCAGGAAAAATACTGTATCACAGTGCTCAGCTTTATCTGATCAGAGAAAATACAGCAAAAAATATAGATCGCCTTATTTTCAGGTTTAAAGAAAAAAAAGATATCTCTTCTGTACTATCTGCGGATTTGTCTTTGAGATTCCTGCCACAGATCATTGTAGCATTGAATACACTGGATCCGGAAGATGTTTTGATTGGGATGCTTGAAGATATTCTGACAGAATTTCATTATTCGGGAATAGGATATGATCTTGATTTGAAGGGTATAAACTGGGAAGAAGAATTAAAAGACAGTACATACCGGAAATTGTATCTCGAAAGAATTCTTGAAAAAAGAGATTATAAACTGGCGGAAATTCCAACGATCAATAAAATGCTTATTTCAGAATTGGGAATGCATAAAGACGCATTCTGGAGAGAACTAAAAATAATAACTGAAGAAAACTAATGACTCAGAATATCAATAAACTTAATACAGTCCTTACCTACGTAAAAGATACTTTTGTAGGTAAAAATGATGTAGTAGATCTACTGGGAATCTGTCTTTTGGCGAGAGAAAATGCTTTTTTATATGGTCCTCCGGGAACTGCAAAATCAGCCATTGTCAGAACATTGTCCAAAACGGTAAAAGATGGGAAAAACTTTGAATATTTATTGACCCGTTTTACAGAACCCAATGAAATCTTCGGACCTTTTGATATCAGAAAATTAAAAGAAGGAGAGCTTCTTACCAATACAGAAGGAATGATGCCTGAAGCGTCCATGGTATTCCTGGATGAGATCTTCAATGCCAATTCCGCTATCCTGAACTCGCTGTTGATGGCCCTTAATGAAAAAATATTCAAAAGAGGGAAAGAAACTAAACATTTACCGGCACTGATGTTTGTAGGTGCAAGTAATGTTCTTCCCGAAGATGAAGCATTAAATGCATTATTTGACCGTTTCCTGGTGAGAATCAACGTAGATTATGTGAATCCCGAATTATTACATCAGGTTCTTTTAGCCGGAAGAAAACTTGAAAATGAAGAAGAAACTGAAACTCCCGAAATTCATGTACATGAGATCAGAGAGCTTCAGAATTTGTGTAAAACAATTGATCTTAGACCCATTTATGAAGTCTATCTGAATACTATTATAAACCTACGAAATACCGGAATTGCCATTTCAGACCGTAGAGCCGTGAAGCTTCAAAACCTGATTGCTGCAAGTGCCCTGATCTGTGGAAGAAATGAAGCCATTCTCTCCGATCTCTGGGTTCTGAAACATATTTGGGATACAGAAGAGCAGATTGAGATCCTGGAAGGAATAATCAACAGGACCATTGAAAAAGATGACCACCCGAATTCCCATCCACAGGCGATGCACAACAAAACACCCAATCCGGAAGAAGTAATGAAGGATGTGAAGATCCTTACTGATAAATGGAATGGTGGAACACTGAGTTTTGAAGAACAGAATGTGATTAAAGATAAACTGAGATACCTCCAGACCCGTTGCGACTGGATCAGAAATCCCGAACAGAAAGAATATATCCGGCAAGAAATTGAAAGCTTATGGCAGAAGATCCTTCAAAGTGTATAAAAGAATTTTGGGCAGAACTTCCCAGAAGGGATGAAGATTTTCTGGGGTCAATCAGAGACTGGAAAAATGTACTGATTGCAGTGGACGACGAAACGATTTGGCTCAAAGGTTTTACCGATGAACAGGTTATAGCTTCGGAAATTCATCAGTTTCCAGATTTTTTACTGTATGAGCTGCATGATGGTCTTTTATTCCGGAAAGATGCGTTGGTTCCAAGTAAAAAGATGCGCTCTGCTTT
>NZ_JAESIT010000028.1:0-58067 GCF_016756935.1 Chryseobacterium sp. KMC2 | reverse complement strand
AGATAAAATCTTTGCGTCTTATGGCGTAGGGTATGTAAAAACCTTTGCGCCCTTGCGTTTCCAATATTAAATGAATTTTTTATGTTATAATGTGTTGGGAAAACGCAAAGACGCAAAGATTTAATAAGCAGGACTGTTTTTAAGGCGCAAGAAAATCAAAGATTTTCGGTAAGTCTTGTCAAATAGGATATTGCGGTTTTAGATTAGCAGCATTCCATTTTATCGGAGATAAAATCTTTGCGTCTTATGGCGTAGGGTATGTAAAAACCTTTGCGTCTTTGCGTTTCCAACATTAAATGGATTTTTTATGTTGTAATGTGTTGGAAAAACGCAAAGACGCAAAGAAGTTTCATGGTAAACAGTTTTTAAGGCGCAAGAAAATCAAAGATTTTCGGTAAGTCTTGTCAAATAGGATATTGCGGTTTTAGATTAGCAGCCTTCTATTTTATCGGAGATAAAATCTTTGCGTCTTATGGCGTAGAGTATGTAAAAACCTTTGCGTCTTTGCGTTTCCAACATTAAATAAATTTTTCATGTTATAATGTGTTGGAAAAACGCAAAGACGCAAAGAAGTTTCATGGTAAACAGTTTTTAAGGCGCAAGAAAATCAAAGATTTTCAGTAAGTCTTATCAAGTAGGATATTGCAGTTTTAGATTAGCAGCATTCCATTTTATCGGAGATAAAATCTTTGCGTCTTATGGCATAAAGTATGAAAAACCCTTTGCGTCTTTGCGTTTTTCCAATCCTTTATGATCTCAAAAAATAATGCTCCAAAAAGCTTATTAAATAACATTTTTTTAACAAAACCAGTAAAAATGGTAGGTGAAAATTTCAAATTTTTATTGCAAATTTGTTTAATCACTTTATATTAAAAATTAAAACTAAGAGTTTATGCAAAAGAAAACCTACACAGGGCAACCTGTAGTAACCTTACATAATGGGATAGATATTCCTGCTTTAGGATTTGGAGTATGGCAGATGGAAGACCTGAAGGAATGTGAAAATGCAGTCATTAAAGCTATTCAGACAGGGTACAGAATGATTGATACAGCTGCCATTTATCAGAATGAAACTGCGGTGGGAGCTGCTGTGAAAAATAGCGGAATCAACAGAGATGAGCTGTTTATCACTTCAAAGGTTTGGGTTCAGGATCATGGGTATGAAAAAACAAAAAGTGCATTTCAGAGAACCTTAAACCGATTACAGATGGATTACCTTGATATGTATCTTGTGCATTGGCCTTACGGGGACTTTTTAGGAACCTGGAAAGCTTTGGAGGAATTGTATCAGGAAGGAAAGATTAAGGCAATAGGAGTTTGTAATTTTACTATCGAGAAACTGGAAGAACTGAAAGCTCATTCAAGTGTTTTACCGGTGATTAATCAGATTGAACTCCACCCTGTTTTCCAGCAGAAAGAATTACAGGTTTACGACAGAGAAAATAACATCATTACACAGCCATGGAGCCCACTTGGAAACGGAAACGCCAATCTTTTGAACAATGCAGAATTAAAGACTATTGCCGAAAAGTATGGTAAAACTGTAGCTCAGGTTATTTTGAGATGGCATTTACAGGAAGGTTTTGTGGTTATCCCGAAATCTGTAACTCCGTCAAGAATTGAAGAAAACTTTAATGTATTCGACTTTGAACTGACAGAAGATGAAATGAATGTTGTCCGTTCTTTGGATACAGGAAAAAGACTGTTTTTTGATCCGAAAGATCCGGAATGGGAACAGAAGATGCTGAATGCTGTAGCAGATATTTAGTAATAAAAAATTGAAATAATCCCGCAGATTTCACAAATTTTTACAGATCAAAAGGTCTGTATCTCCCGTGAAATCTGTGGGATTATTATTAAAAATCATCTTTGTGAGCAATATCATATTCGTTTAATCATGAGTATTGTCTGCTTATCCGTAACTTCTAATAAAAATAATCCTTATGTTTTGGCCGGATACAATCAGTAAAAAATTAGGGGTAAAATATCCTGTAATTCAGGCTCCAATGTTTGGAGTAAGTACATCACAGATGGTTGCAGCAGCAGCAAAAGCAGATTGTCTGGGCTCTCTGGCGCTGGCTGATCTTTCAGCCGATCAGTCTATAGAGCTGATCAGAGAAACCCGAAAGCTTACTGATAAGCCTTTTGCGGCAAATATTTTTGTACACTCTATTCCAGAAATCACAGCGGATCTAAAAACGAAATTTGTCAAAGCCAAACAGTTTATAGAACAGTTGGCTCTAGAGAATCATATTGAAGTCAGTCTTCCGGATCTTGAAGCTATTCAATTACATACTTATCATGAACAAATAGATGCTATAATAGCTGAAAAATGCAGGATTCTAAGCTTTACTTTTGGAAATTTAGATGATATAAGTATTCAGAAATTAAAAGAAAACGGACTAACCCTTATTGGCACCTGTACTTCTGTAGAAGAAGCTTTGACTCTTGAAAGATCAGGAATTGATATGATCTGTGTGCAGGGGATAGAAGCAGGAGGGCATAGAGGAAGTTTTGATGCAGATGATATTCCCAAGATTGGAGGCTTGTCTCTATTGTCACAGGTTTATGATTATGTGAATGTTCCATTGATTTATGCAGGGGGAATTTATAATGCTAAAACAGTACAGGCAATAAAGGATTTGGGAGCACAGGGTTTCCAGGTAGGTAATCTTTTATTGGCATCTAAAGAAAGTGCTTTGCTCCCTTTTGAAAAAGAAAGGCTTAAAAAGGTGAGAGAAGATGAGATTATTTTAACGAAAAGTTTTTCAGGAAGATATGCCAGAGGGGTTAAAAATAAATACATTGAAGTTCTTGAAAATTCAGAATATATTTTACCTTATCCATATCAAAACAAACTGACCAATCAGCTGCGTAAAGTTGCAAAGTCTTTACAGAATTCAGATTTCCTGGGACTTTGGGTAGGGCAGTCCATTCATAAGTACAGTGAGCTTTCTACAGAAGAAATCCTGAGGAATCTCATTATTCAAACAGAGGTGAAGTAGAAATAAAAGCTTTATCTTCGGGCCTTAAATATAATTGTAGGCTTAATAATGAAAAAAATATTTCTATCATTTACTGTATTTTCAGTAATAGGATCATGCAGTACTGATAATGATAATAATAACGAACAGGAGATATCTCCTATCATTGGAACATGGAATCAGTATAAAGGTGAAGAACATACTTCATTCAACAATAAAGTAAAAGTTCATTATCCGGAAGGTTGTGAGTCGGAAAATACTTTTGAGTTTAATCAGACCCATTTGAATACAGTTGGGTATGCATTAAGTAAAGGAGTATGTGTTCCATCAGAAGCTTATAATACCCAGTATACCTATGATAAAACCAGTAAAAAACTCTGGTATAAAGATAATAACAGCAATGCTGTAATTGTGTCTAAACTGACTCCTACTGAAATGGTGACGGAAGACCGTACAGAAGACCGAGATGATGATGGTGTAAAGGATCTTGTGATAAGATACTTTAGAAAAATCAAATAAAAAATAAAAAACCTTTCAGAACAACTGAAAGGTTTTTTGTTTTTTACAGAAATCTGAAATAAGCATTCTATTTTCAAATGGTCAGATAAGCTTATTTTCAAATTAAAATTATTTTGTCAGATCCAGGCCGCCGAAATTTCCGGAGCTCATCATCAAATAAGCACCATTAGTCTTATCTAAAGTATTCCAGTAGGCATGAAGGTCTTCAGCATTGGTGAAAACCTTTAGATTTTCATTTTTAAACTTTTCTTTAATGAATTCAGGAGAGATAGGTTCCATTCTTTTGATTTTCAATGCATCTTCAGAATAAAATACGATAGCTTCTTCCAATCCATCCATTGCATGGTCATATTGCTCTAAAAAGGCAGGATTTAAGCTGGAATAAGTGTGAAGCTCTAGGAATCCGTATTTCTTTTCATTTTTAAATTGCTCTCTGAAGGCTTTTACCGCTGCTTTCACTTTACTTGGTGCATGGGCAAAGTCTTTATAAAGAGTTCCTTTATCTTCTCTTTCTACTTTTTCAAGACGTTTGGAAGCTCCTTTGAAGCTCATAATTGCATCATAGAAATCCTCATCCATAATTCCGAGTTGTCGGCAAATATGTCTGGCTCCTTCCATGTTTAGCAGGTTGTGTGCTCCAAACACAGAAAGAGGAATGTCTCCCATTTCAGTTTTTAGATAAACCTTTCCGTTATTGATCTCATATTCAGGAGTTTTGTAAGGGATTTTTCTGAAATAGTTTTCAGCATTTTCCACTACTTTTACTACTTCCGGGTCTTCTTCGTTGTAAACCAATACCCCTCCGGCAGTAATGCTTGCCACAAATTTTCTGAACTGATCTATATAGTCGTCAAAAGTTTTGAAAACATTGATATGGTCCCAGGCAATACCACTCATTAAAGCGATATTCGGTTGGTATAATAAAAATTTTGAACGCAGATCGATAGGAGAAGATAGATATTCATCACCTTCCAGTACCATAAAATCATTATCCTGAGTCAGTTTTACCATACAGTCAAAACCTTCCAGCTGTGCTCCTACCATGAAATCTACCTCCTTTTGATGGAAATTCAGAACATGGAGAATCATTGAGGTAATGGTTGTTTTACCATGTGAACCGGCAATCACCACTCTGGTTTTATTTTTTGACTGTTCGTATAAAAATTCCGGATAAGAATATATCTTTAGACCCAATTCTTTTGCTCTTGCCAATTCAGGATTATCCTGATGCGCATGCATTCCCAGGATAACAGCATCAATATCCGAAGTTATTTTTTCCGGAAACCAGCCCATTTCCTGTGGCAGGAGTCCCTTTTTTTCCAATCTGGATTTTGAAGGCTCAAAAATAGCATCATCTGAACCTGTAACCTGATATCCTTTATCTTTTAGCGCAATAGCAAGATTATGCATAGCGCTTCCGCCAATGGCAATGAAGTGGGTTTTCAATTGTATTTACTGTTTTTTAACATTATTATTAATGAGCTCCTGGAAAACCTGAAGGATATTGTTCCAATTGGTTTGATAGTTGGGAACAATCAGACTTGCATCTGTTTTACTGCCTTCATTTGGCCCTTTCTTGATATTGATAGAAGTCGTAATGTTATCATAAAGTTTTTTACGACTTTCCTGAATTCTTCTAAAATTGTTCTGAGAGAGGGTTTGGTCCAGTTTTTTTAAATCTTCATTTGAGATTTTAAAATCCTGTTTGTATTTTTTACCCTGCCCCTCGAAAGAATAGTGTGCATTATTACCTTTTATAAGTAGATTTTCATATACCGGTGCATATCCTCCACTTTTGGAATAACTTATATCAAAATCTGAATATACTTTTTGGCTATTACACGAAACTAATACTATGATGGCGAATAAGATTCCTATTATTCTGTTCATAATTCTTTAATTTACTTTAATTATTAGGGTCCTGTTGTTCTAATTTTTTAGCTTTAAGTTCTTCATCATAAGTGTGTAGTAGGTTAAAATCTTCGGTCTGCTCAATGGCAGTCATAATTTTTAATAAAATTTCTGGTGCCTTTTCGTTATCGTAGTCGATATCCAAAGGGGCTTTAAATTCCATGGTTGGCTTTACACCGGTTACTTTTACACGAAGTCCTTTTTTATCAAAAGCTCTTCTAAACCCATTTATTTTGATAGGAATTACGATGGGACGCTGGTTTTTCACCAGTTTGGCCGTACCTCTTCTTCCTTGTGCAAAAGCTGATGTTGTGCCCTGTGGGAACGTGGCTACCCAACCATTGTCTAAAGCCTTCATGATATTGTCAACTTCACTCATATCTACCATTCTGTTGACATTTTTACCTTCTGCTCTCCAGGTTCTTTTTACGGTTACAGCGCCTGCAATTTTAAAAATTTTTGGAAGAATACCTTTATTCATAGTTTCTTCAGCGGCTACATAGTAAAAATCAATCTTTGGATTCAACAGGTAGATCGGGTTCTTGATGGTGTTTAAATAACCATTATTTACGGCACAGAAAGCATGGTACATTGCTGCCACATCCGCAAAATAGGTTTGATGGTTACACACAAAAAGTACATTAGAGTCCGGAAGATCCACAAGGTGCTCTGTGCCGGTTATCTTCAATTTATTAAAGCCATTGAATCGTCTATAGGATACAATTCCTAAAATAAAAATAACTAACCTTTTTAAAAAATAAGGTGTTCCGAATGCATCGGTGAAAATATTTTTCTTCGCCATCTCTCAATTAAACACGGTTGTGCAAAGTTACATATTTTTCAGCAACTGGCTGAATTCACTTAATATCATCGCTGTAGCGCCCCAGATAATATATCCGTTGAAATTAATCACAGGAACCTCATGCCCTCCCGCACTGGGAAGAGCCATCATTTCCGGGGTGTCAGACAGATTTAGAAAAGAGGTGATAGGAAATTCAATTGTTTCCACAGCTTCGCTTTGCTGAAGAACAAAAAGTGGATTCTTTTTAGTGTATGAAATGTAGGGATACACATAAAAGTTACTTGGTGGAATGTAGATAGGGGACATTTCCCTGATCACTCTCAGATAATGTTTATCTATTCCAATTTCTTCAGAGGTTTCTCTAATGGCTGTTTCCGCAAAATCCTGATCCATTTCCTCACGTTTTCCGCCAGGCAGTGAAATCTGGCCACTATGTCTGTCATGCTCATTAATTGTTCTTTGGATCAGAGGAAAATACCATTCATTGTCTTTTAAATACAATACAATATTTACTGCGGCAAATTTGGGATTCTTTGCCAGCACTTCATCGTAGGTGAAAACAGGACGGTAAGGGGGTGAGAATACCCCGTGTGCATGCTCACCAGGCAGCTCTACATTCGTTATTTTCCTTAATAAATCTTTTCCAAAATTTTCCATAGTCCAAATTTAACAATATATCTCGAAGAATTAAAGGGCTTAACAATAATTAACCTATGTTGATTTTTTTAGTGATAGAACCGTCAAGAGTGAATTTTTTACTTCGCAAAGTGAATGGTGATTAGGGTGTGGGGAAGATTCACAAGCAAAGTGGAGTAATCATGACCAGCTGCCCCATATTGCTACCGTATTTTCCCGTAACTGAAACCAGTGATACAGGGAAAACCATAAATGGTGACTTTCAAAACCGGAAACCATGATTTTTGAAATTTACACTTTGATGGTGGTTTTTCACTTTGGGGCACAGGTTACCTTTGTCTTACTATTAACCAATTAATTTTTACCAAAATGAAAAATTTACTTACAGGTGTCTTTACACTATTGGCCATGAGTTTCGGCTTTGCTCAATCTAATATTGATGTGACTGCACAGATTGGAAACTTAAATACTGCTACCGTGGACCAGACAGGTCTTTTGAACATTAATTCTTTAACACAGAATGGAAACCGTAATACAGCAGACATTGATCAGGTAGGAGTTTTGAATGTGAATACAGCACAAAGTATTGGTAACAGAAACTCTATTGATGTTGATCAGATAGGCTTAGGAAACTCTAATGATGTGCTTCAACAGGGAAACAGAAACTCTGCAGTAACCTGGCAACTTGGAATATTAAATTCTACAGATCAAACTCAGATTGGAAGAAGAAATAGTGTTTCTTCAGTACAGCTTGGCGTGGGTAATGCGGTTGTTCAATATCAGGACGGAAGACGAAATGATGCTTCGATGATCCAGATAGGAACAGGTAATATAGCTGCTCAGACTCAATTAGGAAGAAGAAATAATGCTGATGGTCTTCAGGTAGGAAATGCTAACCTTTTGGTACAATATCAGGATGGTAATGATAACAGTGCTACTCATACTCAGGCAGGTAATAATAATATTGCAGGATCTGTTCAGATGGGAGATGATAACACTTCTATGGGATTACAGGTCGGAAACAGTAATCAATTATACCAATTTCAGTTAGGAGATTCCAACACAGCGATAGATGTTCAGTTGGGTAACGGTAACTTTACCTGGGTGGCTCAAAGCGGTGATTCTCACATTCATGTAGGAACTCAGATAGGAAACAGTAATTCAATGGTAATCACTCAATCAAACTAAGGCCTTTAGTAACAATACTGTAAATCTTAGAAATTGTGAAGGAGAGACTGCAGGGTTTCTCCTTTTTTTATTTCAAGACAAATATACCGGTAAACCGTGATTTTATATCAATACCTACCAGGTGTGTTTTTCCCGATTCTCTATTAATGTACCTTTAATAATAAAAACTAATGTCATGCTTAATTTACAATGGGGAGTATTACTTCTTTTTATGATGTTGCCCCTGCATGCGCAAAATACAGACTGGGATAAGATCAATAGTAATACAATCTTTAATATGATAACCATGCAGAATATGGATCAGGATCTGTCTTATGTCATCCAAATCGGTGATTTCAATAATGCTGAACTTTCTCTTAATGCCAGGACTAGTATAGCAGTAAAACAACTGGGAGACTATAATACACTGTACTTTATCAATTCCTTTACAGATAAGGAAACAAAAACCAGCATTACTACCCAGGGAAATAATAACATTATTGATGTTACAGGGAGTAACAGTATTTCGGAAGGAATGCAGATCAATATGAAAGGAGATAATAAAACTGTTTTCATGAGAAATTATTAAAACACAAATGATGAAAATTTTATACTCCATGAGCCTGAACACTTTTTTTATCCTCCTGTCTGTGATGATTTATGGGCAGGATGATAAAAAAGTAATTGCAAGGCTTGAAAATAGTCTCCTTGAAAATCAGATCAAACTGAAAGCTGTTGTCATGAACAATACAGCGGTCTACAAGGAGCTGAATTATCTTCTGGTATCTATCAAAAAGAACAGTGATGGAAACCTTTCCAATAACAAACAAAGCGGTAAATTTTCTGTTAATCCCAATGAAGTAAAAGTTTTATCTGAAATCAGTGTAAATCTTGAACCAAAAGATGCCCTGAAAGCTTTCCTCTATATCAGGGACGAGGAAAACCAAAATCTAATAGCCAAAGACAGCTTGGAAATTAACAATACTTTTTTTAAAAGAAAAGCGGCTAAAATAGAAGAGGATGCGGTTTTCGAACTTAAAGGACTTACGATTGATGAAACCAAAACTAAAGTAGGAAAGGATTTTTATGACCTTTTCTATATGCAGTACAGCCAGCTTCCGGATAAAAGCAGTGGGGCCGTCACTATTTCAGAGCTTCCTCTTCGGGGAACAAGCGGTCAGATCAATATCCAGATTGAAGATAAGATTGTTTACAGCTTTATGACCAATCCAAGTGAAGACTATTTAAAAGAGCAGCTCGCTGCCAGTTTAAAATATATTAAAGAATTTAATGTAAAGAAAAACCTTATTAAAAATGAATTCATCTACTAAAAACATTCGCCATGAAAACGTGTATCATTATTTTGACCTTTATTGCGGGTATTTTTTACGGAAAATCTCAGCAACTTGTCTATAAACCTGTGAATCCGGCTTTCGGAGGAGATACCTTTAATTATCAGTGGCTTCTAAGCTCCGCCAATGCACAAAATCAATTTGATGAAAAAGATGATTATAAAAGCCTTCTTGATAATTTGAATTCACTGGACAGTTTCAGTCAGAGCCTCAACCGCCAGATACTAAGTGAACTTTCCAGAAAACTGTTTGAAGATCAGTTCGGAGATGGAGGAATAAAGCCCGGAGATTATCTTTTCGGATCACTTTACCTTCAGATTACAACGACCAATCAGGGACTTTTGATTAATATTTTGGATACCAGTACAGGCGATCAGTCCGAGATCGTGATTCCAAAATAGCCATAACTAAAAACCAGACTTATCATGAGAACTTACACTTACACCAGAATTTTTTTCTGTACACTCCTGCTATGTATATTGCAGGCTTGCAGCTCGATCTTTGGTTTGCCATCGGATCCCGAGAAATCAACGATGGGAGAGACCACGACTTCTACTACAGAACTGAAAAACCTTCCTTTGCCTAGTGAAAAAATAGTCATAGGAGTCTACAAATTCAGAGACCAGACCGGTCAGTATAAACCTTCTGAAAATGGGAATAACTGGAGTACGGCAGTACCGCAGGGTACTACAACCATCCTTATTAAAGCATTGGAAGACAGCCGCTGGTTTATCCCTATTGAAAGGGAAAATATTGCAAATCTTCTCAATGAAAGACAGATCATCCGTTCCACCAGACAGGAATATATGAAAGATGCCGATAAAAATAACCAGGCATTACCCCCACTTTTATACGCGGGCATTCTTCTGGAAGGGGGTGTGATTTCCTATGACAGTAATATTATGACGGGAGGGCTTGGTGCGAGATATTTCGGAATCGGGGCTTCTACCCAATACCGTCAGGACAGGATTACCATTTACCTGCGTGCTGTTTCTACCCTTAATGGGGAGATTCTTAAAACAGTCTATACTTCCAAAACGATTCTTTCAACAAGTATAAACGGGAGCTTTTTCAGATATATTGATACGGAAAGGCTTCTTGAAGCTGAAGTAGGACTTACCCAGAACGAACCCGTTCAGCTTGCGGTGACTGAAGCCATTGAAAAAGCGGTGAAATCTCTGATTGTTGAAGGGGTGAGAGATAAAATATGGGGAAAAGCAGCAGAAAATACATCTGCTTACCAATCTTTAATCAATGAATATAACAGAGAACAGGATCAGAACAAAGGAAGGGTAGTGGGCAACAGATTTCCTGAAAATTATAGACAGAAAGTCGCTGTATTTGCAAATATTGAAGCACAAAAGGTTAAAGATGATTATGTGAACCCCAAAATGAATATTGGAGGAAAAGTGGGCTTTAAATATTTTCTCAACCCTAATTTTAATATTGAGGTCAATGGTAGTTATTTTACACTGGAGAATGAGAATATTGTGAAAAGAAACTATTTCGGTCCCGAGGTGAATCTCGAATTTCTGCTTTTTCCCAAATATAAATTCAGTCCATATGTTTACGGAGGCGCAGGAGCGATGTATTCAAAATACAAACCTCAGTATAAAGGGCAGTTTGGTGGCGGACTCGAGTATATGATTGACCATAATATCTCCCTGAGAGCTTCCGCGCAGTACGATCTCGGTTTTAAAGATAACTGGGAAGGGCTTGTAAATGGAAAAAGAAAAGACCAGTCTTTGCGCTTTGCATTGGGAATCAACTTCTATTTTGGAAACAAATAAAAATCTAAACTATGAAAACTTTAATAAAAATACTCAGCATATTTATCCTTGCTTTTTGTCTGTTTTCATGCAATGAAGATCTTGTAGAACAAGCTCAGACGGGAGTCTTAAAAGGAAAAGTAGTAAAAAGGGGAAGTAATGTACCTCTTGCTAACGTGAAAATCTTCACAAACCCTACCACACAGACGGTTTTTAGCGGTACAGACGGCTCTTTTGAAATTAATGCAATGCCCATTGGTAATTATTCTGTAAAAGCAGAACTTTCCGGATACCTGACAAGCTTTCAGGCGGTTAATATACAGAACCAGAATCAGGTGGTAACAGTGGTGTTTGAAATGAATGATGATACATCTCTGAATTCACCACCTACAGCACCGCAATTGCTAAGTCCGATAGACAATGCGGTCAATCAGCCTTTGAGTGTGGAGCTGACCTGGAGTGCCACAGATCCCGATACGGCAGATGTTTTAAAATATAGTTTAACAATTAAAAATAATCTTGACACTAATGTGATTCAGGTTAATGATTTGACGGCTAATCATTATTCGCTGTCAAATCTGAAGTTTGGTGTAAGTTACTTCTGGCAGGTGTCTGTTTCGGACGACATTCACCAGCCAGTTTTAAGCTCAATAGGTAAATTTACGACCAATACAGTTCCTGCCAACAGGTATCATTATGTACAGAAACAGAATGGTAATTTTGTAATCATATCAAGTGATGCACAAGGGAATAATTTTCAGTTTACCAGTGCTTCTTATAACAGCTGGCGGCCAAGGAAAAATAATAACGCCGGTCTCATTGCCTTTCTACGTACGGAAGGTGGAAGTACCCATATTTATACGGCAAATCCTGATGGTTCCAATCCGTTTAAGGTAACAACTGTTGCGGCAGCGGGTTTTAATAATTATGAAATGGATTTTGCCTGGAGTACCAATGGTCAGGAAATTATTTATTCAAACTTTAATAAACTCTACCGGATCAATAAGGACGGAAGTGGATTGAATCTGGTGTATACCACTCCGGATGGAAGTATGATCTCCGAGTGCGACTGGAGCTATGACGGAAGCAAAGTTGCCTTGAAAACCAATGATTACAATGGCTACAATACAAAAATCTACATTATTGACATGACCGGAAATACTCTTAAAACCATTGTTTCAGGATCAGCAGGTGCCAGTGGGGGACTGAATTTTTCAGTAGATGGTCAGCTTCTTCTGTTTACCCGGGATATTTCGGGATATCAGGATGGAAGCGGAAACTACCGTCAGCTTGATTCTCATATTTTTATCTACAACCTCGTCAATGACACGGTGTACGATATTTCTGATGCAAGCGAGAAACCTATGGGAACCAATGATCTTGATCCAAGATTCTCACCGAATAATGCACAGGTGATCTTTATGAATACCTCCAATGATAATATCTCGTTGAAAAATGTAATGGTCATAGATCTGAACAGCAGTATGACTGATCTTTCACGAACCTCTCTCTTTACTAATGGTGAAATGCCGGATTATGAGTAACGAATAGTGATAAAGGGGAAAAACAGGTTTTAAAGTGTATGAGCTAAGATTTTTATTTCCCATCACAGGTCTTAGCTCTAAGTTTTCCAACCTTTATTGCTGAATTTTCATAAGCACGAGTCATTAGAAATTCATGATCGTAAATAAAACTTCCAAACCGAAAGGTTTGGAAGTTTTTGGTTAATGATAATTGGTTATGGCTTAGTCGATGATATGATTTTCTAATGCGTATTTTACAATTCCTACAGAGTTTTTTACGTTCAATTTCAAAAGGATTCTTTTCCGGTGGGTCTCTACTGTATTGATGCTAATGAAGAGTTTTTCAGAAATGTCTTTGCTGCTGTAACCGTCACAAATAAGTTTTAGAATTTCCATTTCACGACGGGTAAGGGGATCTTTCATATGAAGATTCCGCTTTTCCTGTTCATTGCTGATAAAGCTGATCATTCTTTCTTTGGCGTGATCACAGATGTAGATCTCGTTTAGCAGAAGAGCGTTGATGGATTTCAGGAATTCATCATATTTACAGTTTTTGTCGAGATAGCTTTTAATCCCTTTATTGAAAAGCTTTCGGATATCAATTACATCATAGCAGTTTCCTATAATAATGATTTTTATACCATTATATTCATGGGTAATATCTTCTATAGATTTATAAAGTTCAGTAAACATAAGGATGTTGGAACTCATTACCAGAATTTCGGGAGGTTGATCTTTTAAGTGCCTGGAAAGGGTTTCTAAAGAATTACAGATGTCAATCGTGTTAAAAATTTTACTCTGCATAAGCAGTTTTGAGAGTCCTTCCGTATACAGCATGGGCTCATCAAAAATGGTTAATCTGGGTTTCATCATGGTTTTGTTTTATTTATATAAAAATATAAATAAAAAATCACATTTTAAGTAAAATTGATAAATATTTACGCTTTTTAATGAATTTATATGTAAAAAATTTTATTTTTTATTGATTATTTGATAAATAAATCTCTTTTTGATGAATTTTAGTTGTATATTTTAGAGTTATTGTTGTTAAAACTCAGTGTTTATAATGGTTTGTTGAGTGTTTTTTTTAATGATAAAATTATTTAATCAACGTTGTGGGGATATGTTTTACAGGGAAATTAACAGAATTGGCAATAAAGCAATATTCATTGGCTTTATGATGGAGCTGTGCTGCCTTTTCAATCATAGATTCTTCAGCTACAATCACTGTAGGATATAGGGTTACTTCGGTGAAATGTCCGCTACCATTGGATGTTTCTGCCATTATTCCCGTAGCTTCGTCCGTGTAGTCTATGACAATAACGCCTGCTTCGGAACAAAAATGAAGATACCAAAGCATATGACATGAGGAAAGCGAAGACAAAAATATTTCTTCCGGGTTATATTTCTTTTTATCTCCCCGGAAAGAAGGATCGGATGAACCTTCAATATCAGGTTTGTTTTCTGCAGAAATCGTATGACTTCTTTCATAATCTCTGTAGCCGCTGGTTCCGGTTCCTTTATTTCCGGTCCATTGGATGATGGTTTTGTAGTGGTGTTCTTTATTCATACTGTAAATTTATTTTGTTTAAGCTTAAAAAACAAAAAAGTATTTACTTAGCCTGTAAGTAAATACTTTTATCAACCTGTAAAATTTTTAAAAGGGAAATTAATCCTTTATAAGTTTTTTTACAGATGTTTTTCCATTTTCAAAGACAATTTTTGCCATATAAACTCCTTTTGGTACCTCAGAAATACGGGTATTGTTACCTTCTATATTTTTTATAAGCTTACCATCTAAAGTATATATTCTTATCGATTGTACTTTTTCTTTTGTATGGTAGATTAAGCTTTCTTTAATTGGATTTTCAAAAGAAATATCAGAATCAATTTTTGCAATGTCTGTTGTCGATAGTGTAGCACTGTTGAGCAGGTATTTTACAATATAATTATTCCCTTTTACGATAATATTATTGTTATTCACAATCATTTCTGCTATTCCTGAGAAAGGGGGAGTAAGATAGGGAGGATCAGCAAAATTGGGTTCTATATAATAGTTGAACGTGGAATTTATAGACCCATTTTGATTAAGTTTTGAAATGAAATAATTAGTACTAAATAATGTGTTTCCAGCATTTCCTCCAACGTAATAAGATCCGTTTTTTTCATTTATACTAAAAATATCCGGCCCTGCACTTAATCCCAGACTGGTATATAAGTCGTAATTAAATGTGTTATCAAGGGTTCCGTTCGGATTTATTCTGAAAATATCATGATTCTCATTTGTTGAGAAAAGAATTCTATTATTAGTGTCCATCATTGCAGCACTAACATTCCCTACAGCGAAGCCATTAATGTTAATTTGTGCCACTCCATTATTTCCAAAACTTGCCATAGGATGTCCGTTGGAGTCAAATTTTTCAATAACGCCGATATTGTCACTGAAACTGATAATATTAGATTGATTATCAATAAGCACAAATGTTCTGCCGGTAATGTTTCCCTGTGTGGATACATAACCGTTGCTACCAAAAGTCTGATCTATACTTCCATTGGAGTTCAGTCTGTAGATTGCATGATGTGGATTTTGATCTCTCCTGATGCCATGCACAATTATTTTTTCATTCTGCAGAATAAATTCATAAGAATTATAGAAATCATCATGATCGGCATATATTTCCGGTGATATACCATTTGTACCAAAGGTAGGATCTAGCTGACCGGTAGGGAGCATTCTTACTATTTGAGCATTGCCCCATAAACCGAAAATTAATAATTTTCCATCTGCCTGTAGCTTGATTTGGTTCATGAATGGTTCGGAAGCTAGCTTAACCGTTCCATTGTTTCCAAAAGATTGATCCAGGAGTCCATTAGGGGTAAGCTTGGATACAAATCCGTGAGTGACTCCCGTAGCAACGTCCACATTATAAGTAAAATAAATTTCTCCATTAGAATTTTGAACCATTTGATACGAGTTACTCATAGAGTAGCTGGGGATTTCAGCGACACCGTTCGAAGCAAAGGTTGGATCTTTAGAGATGATTTGTGCAAAAGCAGTCTGTGCCGCCAGAAGCAGCACGAGAAATAATTTTTTTGTCATTGTAGTTTTTTAGTTTTTAATGAGAAATGAAAAGTGTCTGTTTTAAACAAACATTTTAGAAATATGTATTAGTTTTTGATCAGCTTCTTTGTGGTTGTCTTTCCATTTTCAAAGACAACTTTTGCCATATAAACTCCTTTTGGGACCTCAGAAATACGGGTGTTGTTACTTTCTATATTTTTGATAAGCTTACCATTTAAAGCATATATTTCTATGGACTGTACTCTTTCTTTGGTATGATAAATCAAATTCTGCTGAACAGGATTTTCAAATGAAAATAAAGGAAGATTGGTTTCCGTTACTTTGGCAGAGGTTCCTAATGTTGAATTACTTAATAAAAATTTCAAAATATGAGTTCCTCTTCCTGCAATGATCGAATTGTTATTAATAATCATATCACCAATTCCTTCTGAAGTTGGAGTAGTTTCGGAGTAATAATTAAAAACGGGATCTACAGTTCCTGAAGGTGTCAGTTTGGAAATGAAAAAAGTCTCTCCCATTGCTCCTGTCTGTCCTGCAATATAATAGCTGTTGTTTTTTTCCATTACAGAAGATAAGCTGATGATTGCAAAAGGATAGGCGTTAGCACTGTCAAATACAAAAGAGGTATCATAAGCCCCGTTAGCACTAATTCTGAAAATTTCGTTATTCATATTATAGCAGATAATATTGTTATTGCTATCTATGAGGGCATTTCCTACCATTCCCGGATAAGTGTTGAAAGCCAAAGTTCCGTTATTTCCAAAGCTTGTTAAAGGCTGTCCATCTGGGGTGTATTTTTCCAATCCTCCGTTAGGGTATAGGGTATTTGCATTCGTATGGCTGTGATCACTAATCAGGCTGATGATATTTGATTGACTGTCTAGAAATACAAAATTTCCAGTTGTTTTGATAGAACCGTTATTACCAAATGTGTTGTCAATACTTCCATTGTTGTTCAATCTGTAAATTGTTTTATAAAAATTGGAAGGTCCATCAGTGGATAATCCATATATAATGATCTTATTATTTTGCACATATAAACCATAGCCGTATCCATTGAAATCCGTAAAAACATTGGTGATTTTTGCAACTCCATTTACTCCAAACGTAGTATCAATCTGGCCGTTGGGCAGCAGCCTTGTAATGGCGGATCCGTCGGTATTGAAACCATAGATTAAAAGTTTGCCGTCTGTTTGTTGAGTTAATTGACTGTCTGCAGCCGTAAAATAGTTGCTAATCACAGTTTCTCCATTATTTCCGAAAGTAGAATCAAGGGTTCCATTGGGATGAAGTTTTGATACCACGCATTCCGGACTGTTTAAAATAGCATTGTCTCTGGCGTATGTGAAGTAAATACTTTCGTCGGTATGCTGAAGAATTTTGGTGAGATAATTGGCAGTGGCGCCAGCTGTAATAGTATGTTTTCCGTTTACAGCAAAGGTGTTATCATAAGAAACGATCTGAGAATACACACTCTGAATAATCAGAATGAGTACAAGAAATAAACTTTTTTTCATTGTGTAAATAAATTTGGTGTAAATGTAGTAAAAAAACCTCCAGCATAGCTGAAGGTTTGAATTTTGTTTTGATTTAATTAGAATGTCCTATCAATTCTTCTTTTTTTGAATTGTAAATTCTGTATTCTAAATATTTAAAAGAATCCCTTGGGATAATGGTTACCCATTTTTTGTACTTTATAAACCATTTCATCTGGATGCTTTTGATTCCTTTAGTAAGGTAAGCTTCTACGAATGGATGTACATGGAGGTAAAGTTTACCCTTTTCTTTTTGCATGATGGTTCTGATGGTTTCACCCATTCTTTCCACAATAACAATAGGAGCTACAATTTCTCCGTCTTTATTAGGGTTTTCCTCTTTGGTTTCGATCTGTTTTTCCGGACGGTTTCTCTGTCTGGTAATCTGGATCAGTCCAAATTTACTTGGAGGTAAGATTTTGTGGCGTGCTTTGTCACGCTTCATCTCCTCTTTAAGATGTTCGTAAAGATCTCTTCTGTGGTCGGCATTAGGCATATCGATGAAGTCGATGACAATAATACCTCCCATGTCTCGAAGACGTAGCTGTCTGGCAATCTCTGTGGCTGCCATTTTGTTCACTTTTAGGGCATGTTCCTTATTGACAGCGGCTCCGGTAGTAATGTTGTTTCCGGAATTGACATCCACAACATGGAGTGCTTCTGTGTGTTCAATAACAAGGTATGCTCCTTTTGAGCTTGGAATGTTGACGTGTTTACCGAAGCTTTGTTTAAGCTGTTTTTCAACATTGTAATATTCCAGAAGTGGAATATGAGAGTCATAAAACTGGACAATATTTTTTCTTTCGGGAGCAATTACTTCAACATAATTGGTCATCTCATGGACCATCTGCTCATCATCACAGATAATACTGACGAAATCCTGATTAAAATTGTCTCTTAAAATAGCGGAAGCTTTATCTTCTTCGCTTAAAACTTTTGACGGAACTTTATTTTTCTGGATATTTTTAAAAGTGCTTTCCCATTTTTGAATCAGTTGATTCATATCATTATGGAGGTCAGCTACTTTTTTTCCTTCGGCCACTGTTCTGATAATAACCCCAAATCCTTCAGGTTTGATACTGTCAATGAGGGTTCTCAGTCTTTCTTTTTCCTCAAAACTTCTTATTTTCTTGGAAATGGAAACTTTATTGTCGAAAGGAATCAGAACCAAAAATCTTCCGGTAAGAGAGACCTGGGTAGAAATCCTTGGGCCTTTTGTGGAAATGGGTTCTTTAGTGATCTGCAGAAGAACCAAATCGTCTTTTGCAATTACTTTGTCTACTGTTCCGTTTTTGTCTATTTCGGGTTGTATCTCGAAATTTTTTAAGCTTGAAGTGCTTTGTTTTTTAGAAATAGTATCTTTTAAAAACTTTCTGTATGTAAGATATTGTGGGCCCAGATCCTGATAATGCAGAAAAGCATCCTTGTCATATCCAATATTAACGAATGCGGCATTCAGGTTAGGTGCCAGTTTTTTTACTTTTCCTATAAACAGATCTCCAACTATAAAATCGCTTTTGTCCTCTTGCTCATGAAGTTCACATAGTCTTCCGTCTTCCAGCAGTGCAATCTTTGTAAGATCATCTTCATGCGAAACTATTAGTTCTTTCTTCATTTTGTTATTAGATAAAATTGTTAAGATTATAGGAAATTGGCTGGTGTCTCTGTTAATTCATAAATATAAATATAAGGATTTAGAATGAAAACCATTATATTTTTATTAAAATAATATTTGAAACCGGCTGTCTTCCGCGGAATCTTATAGTTGTAAATAAAAATATAGTCGGTGAGTCTTAAAATTTAAAACCACCAACTATATTATTATATTGTAAATCTCGAGAAGAAGAGATTATTTTTTCTTATGTCTGTTTGCTCTTCTTCTTTTCTTTCTCTTGTGTGTTGCAACCTTGTGTCTTTTTCTTTTCTTTCCGCTTGGCATAATTTTAATTTTTTAGTAACTAGTTAATATTCAGTTAATGTTCTTATTTTACTGCGACTTTAGTTTTTACTTTCTCCACAAAAGATTTTGATGGTTTGAAAGCAGGAATGTTATGAGCAGGAATCTCAATTGCAGTGTTTTTAGAAATATTTCTTCCTGTTTTAGCAGCTCTTGTTTTAATGATGAAAGATCCAAAACCTCTTAGATAAACGTTATCCCCATTATACATAGAAGTTCTGATCTCCTGCATAAAAGCTTCTACAACTTTCTGTGTTTCATTCTTTTCTGTTCCCAACTTATTTGAGATGGTGTTTACCAATTCTGCCTTTGTCATTTCCTTATTTTAATTTTAAATTTTAGGTGTGCAAATTTAGTTAAAAAAATTGAATACTAGCAAATTAGTGGCGAAATATTTTTGTTCTGATCGTTGAGTTTTTATTGTAAACACTATATTAAGGCAGAGTTATGATCATTTAATAAATTTATAATATAGCCGTATAACAATGATTAAAGTGAAAAAGAACCGTGCTCAACCGGTTCAATAATAACTCCTCTTTGACGTCCTGTAATTATTCAAACTTTTTTACATACTGGAATTATAATATCCGTTTTCTACACAAAAACGGATGAGATGAAGCTTGGTTTTCAATCCCAGCTTTTCTGTAAGCCTGTTGATATAAGTGTCAATCGTTCTGGTGCTTAAATTCAGTTTCTCTGCAATTTCCTTATTGCTGTATCCTTCATAGCAGAATCTCATCAGCTGTATTTCTGCCGGAGAAAGTTCTTCCTGGCTTTTTTTCTGCCTGTCCATGTATTCCTGTACGGCAAGGGGCTGCTGTTCCCATTCTTTAGAATAAGTATGATAATCAAACTCATCTGAAGCAATAGTTCCTTTAATGATATCCTTTATCGTATTGCTTTTCTTTTGACAGTAATACGTATTGGGAATCTTTGCAAGAATTTCGGCCATATCTTCCTGAAAGGTCCCGGAATAAGTAACAATAGGGGTTTCCGTATTACTTTTCCTGATGTATTTTATAGCTTCAATTCCGCTTAATACCGGCATAAAGAGCTCTATGATGAACACGTCTTCCTGTCTTCTGTAGATTCTGTTTACCAGCTCATGGCCGTTATTACAGTCGTTCAGAAGCATATAGAAAGGGTTTTCCATAAGCGTTTTGATCATTATTTTTTTAAAATAAAAATCGCTGTCAGCTATAGAAAAACGCACGGTATTAGATAATATTTTACTCATTCTTAATATCGATTTGGCAAATGATATTTGAAATTCAGAGGCCTAATTTAGGAAAAACTTATCAAAGAGAAAATTAATATTAGGTTAATCCGGGTTTTCACGAAATTTGCAGAGGGAAAATACGTATTGTACATAAAATTTTTTTTTTATACTTTCACAGGCCAAACAAATCGCAAATTATGTCTTCAAATCGGGAAAAAAAATTGAACAAATCTGACGTCAGAACGGGCATTTGGAAGTTTATTCTATCTTTTGCTGTTTTGTCTGTGGTTTCTTTTGCGTGTTTATTTCTCTTCTTTAAGAGTTATGACATGCAAAGAGAGGGAATCACTAAGGAAGCTGATGCCTATAAGGAACTGATGCAAAGAAGTGATGTACTGAAAAATCACGTTGATATTATTTACGACCAAATGTCCCAGCTTAATATAAACAAGGTGGAGAATGATGTTTTTCTCAGAACCAGTATTATGGATAATGTAAGGGATGCCAAAAATATCATGAGTAAAGATAGTGCCGGAAGCCTTAAGCATTATGCTGTCTTGATGAAGCAGATTGGATCTATCATGAACTTAAAAAGTAAGATCATTGAGGTAGAATACAAAAAGAAAATAGTCTTCAGGGATCTTGAAGAATGCATGGGCAAAACGGTAAGAGCCAATAATGAGCTCAGAAAAGACCCTACAAGAAATTTCACGGGAAGTAAAAGAAGAAAATAAAAAAGAAAAACAATGCAAGGACAAATTACATTATCTAAAAAGGAAAGGCATTATCAGTTTTTTTATTTAATACTGATGCTTGTGATGTCTATGATTTTTCTGGGAATTATCTTTTTAAAAGGATTTGAATCTCCATTTTCTGATGAAGATGTAAGAGGTATTCAAAACCTTGAACAGAAAGCAGAATTTGAACAGCACCAAAAGATTGTGTTACCGATCATGGACAGCACTTACACGATGATCACCAAACTTACGGACGAAGCCCCACAGCCTTTTGTGGAAAATAATATTCAGGTAGGTATTAACGATTTGAACAGCTACTTTAGCAACTATGATATTTCTGATATCCGAAAAGATGCTTACCCACAAATTGCCAAATTTTACAAAATGTATTTTGAAGATAAAAAAGTGGTTTCAACGACTACAGAAGATATCAAGAGATTTGAAAAACAGGTTGAAGACTGCAGAATTGGCTTTAAAGATAAACAGAATAGACTCTATGAGCGTGAAAGTGCACTGAAAGCACGAACTCAATAGTCTGAAATAAAATATTAGGAACTTAAACAGAACACATCACAATTATTAACTATGAATTATTTTCAAAAGAACAAAAAGAACATTATCATTGGTGTTATCGCAACATTGCTCATAGCAGCACTGGTTGCACTATGGCTGCAGAAAAAGGTGATTCATTCTGCGGATGATATTGTTGGGGTGGTTTATCCGTCCTCATTGTCTGTGGGAGATACACTTCTATTTGAAGATAAAACCCAATTTGCAAAAACCAAAAGATGGAATTTTGGAGACGGTACAACCTCTGACAAAAATAGTGGTATTCACTTCTACAACAGACCGGGGTATTATCAGGTAAGCTTAATCGTTGATAACAAGTACACGAAATCTTTCCCTGTAATGGTAGCCGCAAGAAGCCTGCAGAAGTCCAAAGATACCTCAAAAATCAAATCAACCATTGAGGCTCCTATACAGGCGATGCAAAATGAAAACGTGCAATTTCGTGCCGTTTCTGAAGCTAAAAAGTTTGCGTGGAAATTTGGTGAAACAGGAAATATAGATTCGAAAGATAAGCTGGCAATTTATGCTTATAAAAAGCCGGGTGACTATCTGGTGACTTTATACAACGAAGAAACTCAGGAGCCTATCTATCACAATATCAAAATTATTCCTGCTTATAACTCTCTGGCAGAGGATGAAGTTTCTGTAGAAGATTCATACGCTAAGGTGGATAATGATTTTAAATATCACTTACAGCAGATTGCCAATGGGAACAGTTTCAATATGCACTACAACTACTTGTTGAAAACTTACCTGTGTAACAATGAAAACACAGTGGTAAAAGTAAATGACAGCAAAGTAAATAATTTTTATATGTACTGTGCAGGTCTTCAGTTTGACAAAAATACTGTGATCCAAACCGTAAAGGTGAATTTAGATGATACACAAAACTGTGTAACTAAAGTAGATATAAACCAAAGCAAATAATACCGTCCGGCACTGCCGGATGCGCCAATCATAAAAAGATAAAATAGGATGAGAAATAAATTTCCTCTAGCAGCATATTATATAGGACTTTCAGTATTGTTGACGAGTTGCCAGGTAAAGCTTCCGTCAAAGAAAACTCCCGAACCATCTCAGTATGGAAAGGTAGATAACTCTACTGTTGTCAATGGATACCCCAAGAAATCTGTCCCATGGATTGTGATTTCAGACCGGTCAAGAAATACAGCTTATTTAGATAAAAATGACGAAAAGTCGTATAAAGAAGTTAAATTTTTAGAACCTTTAATGGTTTTAAAACATAGAGACGGAATGGTAAAGGTGGCCGAATACGTTCCGGATGCTTTAATGAAAAAAGTTTCATCAAAGTCTATTAAAACGTATGGCTGGATTCCTGAATCTGACCTTTTATTATGGAATAATTCTTTAAAAAGTGAAAAGACGGGATACCCTGTAAGAGTAGCCGTAGTACCTAATAACAGCGAGGTAATCAGAAGTGCTGAAAGATACTATAAGAATGACTCTATCATTGTATTTAATTCTCCAAGCCTTATTGAAACGGCCAACGTAAAGATTCCTAACGGACAGATGGTATACGTGTACAAGCAGGCTGAGAATAATAAAAGATTTTTGGTAGGTAAAAAACCTTCTCTTGATATAGACAGTATCAGTACAGGACTTTACGGATGGGTGAGTTCTAACGTGATCTCTACATGGGGAGAACGTTCTGCTATAAAGTTGAAAAATACAACCGGAATTAATGATTCCGAACTAGGGATACACGAAGGTTATCCGGGTGGATCAGCATCAGATGCCACTAACAAAACGGCTATTTTTATTTCAGATATCAACAAAAGATCACCTTTGGAAAATATTTATCCGGTGAATCTGCCTTTGGATGAAGCCCCGACTCCGGATATCAAAACAAAATATTTCACCAATATTTTAGATTACAGTAAAAACTTTGTTTACAATGTTTTAGGGGAGCCTATTTATTTTGACCGTTACAGGGAAATTACAGAAAGGGATAAAAATATCAATATTGTTTTTGCATTGGATGTAAGCGCACCGAATGCACCCTACGCACCTATTGTAAAATCATTATTACAGGATTTACAGCTTAGATTTGAAAAACCATCTTATTTCAGTAACGTTAAGTATGGAGTGGTTTTATATAAAAATAACCCTTGTGGAAACAATACTTCAGTTTCAAACTTAAGTGCAGACTACAGTAAAATCACCACATTCATTACTGAAAAAACGAATGAAATGAACTGTAACAGCAACAGTGGCTATCAACCGGTAGGGGAAGCGCTTACGGCTGCAGGAAACCTTCTTTCAAACGTTCCGGATGAAACGAATATTGTTGTGACTGTAGGAACTTCTGCTAACCAAAGCGGAAATATGTACAGTGTAATCAGTTCCCTTACCCAGGCTCAGGCAAGACTGATTATGTTCCAGACGAGCGCAAGATCATCAGATACTTATAATGACTTTGTATTGATGGCCGAAAATATTGTAACCAATACGGCGAAAAATATTGCAGAGCTTAAAAAACAAAAGATCATCAATCAATATGATGTTCTGACTAAGAATAATTTCAGCCTTGTAGAAGGGGATGAAGGATTTTTCTCATTGGCTTATCCTAAGCAGAGTATGTCTCAGGGGTATGTTATTTTCCCTAAAAAAGGAGATGTTGCAACTCCGGGATACCTGAAAAAATCTGTGGATAGCCTGATTTCTCAGGTAACTGCCGATAATTTGGCCATTGATCAATCGCTTAACGAATATTTCCATTCTTCCGTGGGAGCCGGGAAAACAGATGTTGACCTGAAATATAAATATCTGTATCCGGGACTTACCAATCCTGTTTCTGCAGGAATTGCAGCCCAGCTGATCAACTATGGAAGTCCGTTCCTGGTAAAAGGGTATATCCCGAAAGATTTAAAAGAGTTTACACCGGTCATCGAAAAAGGAATCCTTATTTCTGAAGCGGAATATGACAACTTGAAAGCTTTCTATACCGAAGTCTATAGAAATACAGAAGCTGACAAGCCAGGGTTTAACCAGGCAAAAGCCGTTAAAGAATATGTAAAACTTCTGAAGAAATATAACCCAACGATAAAATTCCTTGACAAAGGAGCTCTTTATGAACAGCCTATGTCTTATGCAATTGGAATGAGTACCGGTTTTGATCTTACAGAAGAAGAACTGATGGCTAAATATAAGCTTAAAGGTTGGAGAAAATCTAAAATTGTTCCTAATGAAACGGTGAAGAATTATTTCCATCACTATAAAGATCTTGCAGACAGAATGCTTGCCAACAGGAATAATCCTGCGGTGAAGATTCAGCAGAACGGACAGACATTCTATTGGCTTAATGAGTACTTTACACCTACCAGAATTCCAACAGAACAGCCGGAATACACTAAACATTAATTGTTTATTTTTATACTATTAAAAGCAGGAGTTATACTTCTGCTTTTTTTGTTGGGGGAGGAAGAGAGCCGAGATATGGTATATACTTAAGTTTGAATAGGAGTTTTTGCTTGAACGTTTATAGCAAATGGCAGCACCTATTAGAATGTATGGATACATCGAACTAAGATTTAAATATTGATTCATAATTCTTAATCAAACATAAAAAACAAATTGAGAGGTTCATTTTAGAGCTGCAAAATTTAAATTTTATGTCTTGAAAAGACTTTTATTTCTCTTTTAAGTGGAAAATTGCTTTTTTACTGAAAAAATGTAAATTACTTAAATCCTTTTACTGGAGGGAGTTATCTGTATGTTGATAAATCTAATGTCGTAGAATTACTACACAAAATCGTAGAACTACTACAATTTCTCAGATTTACATTCAAAAGTTTTTTTTAGAAAAAAAGACCCTCTATATTTGCTAAACAATCACCGAATCACAAAATATTATTAACGATTAAAATTTACAAATCATGGCAGAAAGAAATTCGAGAGGAATCTTAAAATTCAATGGAGGAGAAGGACAAAAGCTATTAAAAATGAAATATAGCGTATCCAGATCTACCGATGTATCTGGACGTGTAGCATCAGATCCTTCTAACGCATTAATTAAGGTTACAGTAGAAGCTACTGAAAAGTCTGATATTCTTGAAAGTTTATTGAATGGTAAGTACAAACCTACAGTAGGAGAAATTACATTCAACAAATCTCACGAAGAAGGAACATTGATTACTTTAAACTGGCAAAACGGATATGTTATCCAACACCAGGTAGAATTTGATGCTATTGACAGCAACAGTATGTTAATCAGTTTCGTGATCAGCGCTGAAACAATTGACTACGGTACTTCTCAGTATGCAGGACTTTGGCCAAGCAGCTAAAATTGACACATTATCACACATTCATACGAAAAAAGACTGTCCTTATCAAAGACGGTCTTTTTTTTCTAAGATAAAGCGTTAACGAGGATTCATTTTTATCACTTCCATAGGATATATTGAATGATTATTTCGTTAAATATTACTATCTTTAAACAAACACAAACACAAAATACATATGAGAACTGACTTAAACGGATCTTCCTTCCGTCCGTCACAAAATGCGGATGCCATATCCGAGAACCATCATGCAGGGATCAATCGGTTAGTAAAGTTATCCTTGGTTGTGGAAGGTAAAATGATAAGATACTACAAACATTTCACTCTTAAACAAAGGGCAGATCATCATCATGAATTTACTCTTATCCTTGCCCATGATGCATTGGAAGAACAGCAGAATCATACCCTTGAAGAAGCTAATAAATTTTTGGGAAAACGCCTCACAGCAGTTATTTCCTATAAAGATATAGATAAAAGCCCCGAAAGAAATTTTGTGGGAATTATTACCAAAGTAGGTTTCAGCCAGGATAAAATGAGCCTCGGAAATATTGTATTGTCCGGGTATAGTCCCACTATATTATTGGACGGAGCTCCCCATATCCAAAGTTTTGGTGGAGGCCAGTCCGTTAATATGGGAATCATTGCGGCAGATGTCATCAAACAGGGGATTGATAAAGAGCGTTTTGATATAAGAATTGATACCAACGATTACTCCCAGATTATCTACAGCAGCCAATATGATGAAACCCATTACAACTACCTGGCAAGAATGGCAGAAGCTTACGGCGAACAGTTTTACTATGACGGAGAAGTTTTGCACTTTGGAAAACTTCCACCACAGAATAAACCAATCAAACTGATTTACGGAAGCAATGCCGATAACATTAAAGTAGAATTGAAAGCGGTACATACCAAGCCGCAATACTATGGCTACAACAGCAGTAAAAATGAAAAACTGACTTCTGGTGATACGCCCGTTGCCCATGTGGGAGATCTTGCCAAAACAGCATACAGTCACAACGAAAAAATTTATAAAACTCCTGCTCTTCAGATAGCTCCTATAAAGGCATCTACCCATTTGGATGTAGAAAATTCCCAAAAAAGCACCTCCGGAAGTGAAGCCGTAAGTGTATTTTCAGTCTCAGGATCTACAACTGTCCCTTTTCTACACCCCGGCTGCGTGGTAGATATCCATATGAGAAGACCGGATAGCAATGAAACCTCATATTTTACCAAAGTGATGGTAACAGAAGCAGTACATGAAATTGATACCATTGGACATTACACCGGCAGTTTTGAATCTATAGCTGCTGATACAGGCTTCCTGCCAAAACCGGAGTTTACAGTACCTGCCGCACAACCTCAGATTGCCACAGTCATTTCCAATGCCGACCCTGAAGGTCAGGGAAGGGTTCAGGTAAGATTCGACTGGCAGATGAATGACACGACTCATTTTATAAGAATGATGAGTCCTGATGCGGGAGGAACTGATCAGATTACTCAAAACCGGGGATATGTAGCCATTCCTGAAGTAGGAGACCAAGTAATGGTTAATTTTGTTCACAGCCACCCCGATAGACCATTCGTTATGGGGGGAATGTTCCATGGAGGAATAGGCCTTGGAGGCGGAGCAGATAACCGTGTAAAATCGATCCAAACCAGAAGCGGCCACAGAATAGTCTTTACAGAAGATGAAAGCATCATTATCACGGATAAGAGCGGAAATGAGATTCATCTGGATACTACAGGAAGCAATATCAATATTACCGCACCGGAAACCATGACCCTGAATTGTAAGAACATGAATATCAATGTGATTGAAAGCATGAATACAACGGTAGGGATGAATAAATCAGACAGTATTGGCCTGAATAATACAGAAAGTGTGGGAGCAATGAAGCTGACTTCCGTAATGGGTGATGCAAGTACATTTATTACGGGAAAACTGACTGAAATTATTGAAGGAGATGTGCACAGTGAAACAAAGAAAGGACGGAATGAGATTTCTGAAAAAGAAATGAACATAAGTTCTAATGCTTCAATTAATAAACATGCACAGAAGGAAGTACAAAATAATAGTGGGGAGAAATCTAAAGCACATTAATCATGAGCCGAACAAGAATTGTAAGAGGTACTTATAATAAAATCTCTCATGAAGACCACAATATGTATTCTCAGGAGAATATTATTTCGCGTGCCTTTAAATGGTTTACAGAAAAGGGTGATAAAAAAGGGGTGAGTCATGGTACACCAAATGATCCTCCTCCTCCAGAAATAAAAGCAAAATGTGTTGTACATTTTCGTAGTAAAAATGGATGGAAAGGTGAAGAATATGGCTTTGACTGGATGAGATTAGGTGAAACATCCAATTTTGGTGATGTTAATTATGAAGATATTGTAGCGAAGCAATATACAGATGCCACTTATGCCACATTAGAAAGAGATATTAATGAATATGATGGAAGTTTTAAAAAGGCTCCTACTTTATATTCTAAGCTAAAGCAGGTATATGGTGTATACAGTATTCCGTGGAAGAAAAAAGCGGATGGTACGCTTGAAAATTATTACTGCTCCTGGCTATCATTTTATCCTTCACAAATTAAAGATACTAAAACAAACCAGCTTACCGCTTCCAATTTTAAAAATACCAAAGCTATTTTAAGCCTGAATATTGAAGTTGATGAGGAACCGGATACTTTAAGATTTAAAGAAAATAAACTTTTCAAAATTTCTCCCATGGAGATTACACCTAAAACAAAAGGTAAACATGATCTTAAAGATTTTGTAACTATAGAATGTCTGGAAGAATTTTCAGATGATCAAATTATAGAAGTGGTTGCCGTTAAGAAAGACAGTGCTGGTATTGAAGTTTCTGAAGTAGCGGGAAGATTAAACGTTTGGGCTAATCATGCTGCTAAAAGGAAAAAAGCAAAAATTTTAATTGTTGAACTTAGAACTCCTGAAATTGTTTCAGCTAAAGGCTCTAGAAAAGGAAATGCAGTTGGACAAAAGGAATTATTTGAGAATTACTTGAGGCAGGCTTTAATAGAAGCGGATGTAGAAACCGAAATTGTTGATGTATCTGGTGATGCTCATTTTCAGATTGGAGGTAGATATGTGATTGGAGGGAAAATAGCTGCTTATTATGAGCCTGCTGGCAATGCTCCTTCCGGATTTGTTGCATTACAAAACTATGTTTACAATAAAGTGAAAGAAAACTTAAAAAGTAATAATATTCCTGAAACAAAATATGACAAATACTATGTCGCTATTTATTTAGGTGAAAATGGAGGTTTTGTTGATGCATCAGGAAATGTTAAGGGGCTTAATGGATATAGTTCTGGCAATTTTGTTGTATTATTTCCTTCAAAAAATGATCAAACGGCTGCTCATGAGTTTCTGCATAGTTTTGCATTGCCGCATAGTTTTACCAATTCAGAGGCTGATGCAAAAGCACAATTTACTTATGAATATGCCAAAACAGAAAATATTATGGACTATTCCCATCACATTCCGGAAACACGTTGTAATCTTTGGAAGTGGCAGTGGATAATCGCTAATGACAATGCAAAATAAAATTCTATGAAAAAAATAATGTTTTTTTTAAGTTTACTAATAATCCTTTCTTGCAAATCACAAAATACAAAAAATATGTTGCCTTTAATTGATAATAATTTTGAAAAATTTGACTCTAGTAAGATAAAAAAATCTTCTCAAAACAATTCTGATGTATTAAGAGAGTTTTTACCAAATGGCAATTATATTGAAATTAATATTGCAGGTTCAGGAAAATATTATCTTGAGACTTTTAAGAATTCCTATTATACAATCTCAAAATCATATTATTCTAATGGGAATATAAAATCAAAGGGAATTGGTTTTAATGGAGATGGTTTTCAAATTGGTAAATGGTTCGAATTTGATGAAAATGGAAATTTAAGTAAAGAAGTTGATTATGATAAACCTTACAAATTTTCATTTGAAGATATCTTAAAATTCTGTGAGAAAGAAGGAATTCCTTTAACCAAAGGTCCTGTATTACAAAGTACAGGTTTTCATACCACCATTACCCGAAGAATAGAAAATGAAAAACCTATTTGGGAGATAGAATGGCTTAAAAAGCCAAGTTTAGTTGAAAATATTATTTTAGATGGTATTTCCGGTAAAGAAATTTCGAGAAAAGAATCGAAGTTTATTAACAATTAATGTTTGTTTTTGCAGGAACAGGAATAACCGATAATAATATAAAACAGAATTTTATGAAAAAAATAATGTTTTTTTTAAGTTTAATAATGGCCTTTTCTTGTAAATCACAACATATAAAAAGTATGTTGCCCTTTATAGATAACAAATTTGAAAAATTTGATATAGATAAATTTATTAAATCTACAAAAAAAGATACTGATGTTTTAAGAGAGTTTCTACCCAATGGAAATTATATTGAAATGAGTATTGCAAAGTCTGGTAAATATTACAGCGAATCATATAAAGATTCTTATTTTATGATATCTAAATCATATTATACAAATGGAAAGATAAAATATAAAGGCATTATATTCAATGTCCCCTGGGGAGCCCCTTTCCAAAAAGGAATTTGGTATGATTTTGATGAAAATGGAAAGCTGCTCAAAGAAGTTGATTATGATAAACCTTACAAATTTTCATTTGAAGATATCTTAAGATTCTGTGAAAAAGAGAGGATTCCGGTAACGAAAGGCCCGGTATTGCAAAGCACAGGTTTTCATACCATCATTACCCGAAGAATAGAAAATGAAAAACCTATTTGGGAGATAGAATGGCTTAAAAAGCCAAGTTTAGTTGAAAATATTATTTTAGATGGTATTTCTGGTAAAGAAATTTCGAGAAAAGAATCGAAGTTTATTAACAATTAATCTTATCTCAACAAAGAATTTTTAATTAAGATAAGCGTAGGAGAAGAATCCATATCGACGATTCCAGTGATGAAAAGGAAAATCTCCATACCATTTGATATGAAGACCGGAATCAAAGGGTTACATAGCCAATATTTATTCTATAGCTCTTTGTTTATTTTACACTATATTGCCAAAAACAAAACCATAAAAACCAATTAAACAAAATCTGCCAATGAGTACCATTACTACCCATTTAAAATACTTTTCAAAACTATCTGCCGCATTTATTTTCAGTGTCCTGCAGATTTATGCAATAGGAGTTTTTTCCACCATTATTACCCTTGTACTGGGAATTTATATTTTAGCAGACAGTTTAGGTTCGTCATTAGGACACAGTGGTGGACTCGCATTTTTAGTGACTACCGTTACGGCAAAACCGGTTTCTGCGGGTATTTTCTATCTGCTGATCATCATAGCCCCTTTCTTTACTGTTATGTTTGCCACAAAATATGCGATGTCTGTTGTGATCAGTAAACTATTACAGGATCATTCCAAGACCATTGTAGTTCCTTTTATTGAAAAGGTGATTGGGATATGTAAGGCAAAGCAGCCTACTGTTATCCGGACCGGTTCAGATTTTGCCATTGCAAAAGTCAAACTGTTGAATGAATTTAAAAACAGCTCAGAAAATAAAATAGTAAAACGTGTTGTAAGCTATGCTTTGGATAAAATAAAATTCGACGAACTAAACCTATCTGCGGATAATGCAGATTTTTCCGAGATCATTAAAGTGGCACTTATGGAAAAACTTCAGGAATTGGCAGAGCCTTCCGCTATGTTGTTCTATATCTTTATCGGTCTGCAGTGGGTAAGTTTAATTTTACTTTATTTTCTAAAAATATAGAATATTGTAATCATATATCAAAAAAGGGTAACATGTGACAATATATGCCAGTGCTGAAAATTAAAAAAACACCATGGTTACTTCTCTAATTGAAGAATTAACTATCTTTATCTCGTTTAGAATAAAATATTTAATTTTAGGCAGATAAAAAATCACAGCTTCTGATTCTCCGCCATGAGAACTTAAGTCTTACAAAACAGAGCGCAAATATTAATATAAGAAAAATTATAAATGGGAGTACTAGTAACCAACGAAACAGTAAAACAGCTATTTCATATTGCTCAGTCGATAGCGAAGGAAAATTATAATGCTACTTATGGTGGACCTCATATTCTACAGGCTTTAATGCACAAAGATATCGGACTTAATGAATTTTTGAAAAGCATAGATAAAGATCCGGGCTATTTTTATGAATGGGCAGATGTCCGCATTGAAGAATATCCTAAGACAGCTCATCTTCCTGACGAAGTGGCTCAGGATGATGCCATTGATACCCTTGTGGAAGAAGCAGATGATATCCGTTTAAAATTAGGTTTGGATGAGATTACACCCATTTGTATCCTTACCGCTATCGTAAAACCACAGGTTGTATTTACTCTTCAGCAGCTGAAATCACTTCCGTTGAGAGAACATGAGATCTTCAACCTGTATAGAAAAGATACCCCATTCACTGTATCTGAAAATGGAGATTTTGCTTCCTTATTTTCAAACGGTTCAGACTTTTCAGACTCTTCATTTCCATCTATTAAAAGCTATTGTGTAGACAGAACAGCACAGGCCAGAAACGGAGATCTTGAAAATATAATTGGAAGAGATAAAGAACTTAGAATGCTGGTAGAGATTCTTTGCCGCAGAAGTAAACCGAATGTCATCATTATTGGCGAACCGGGAGTTGGAAAAACAGCTTTAGTAGAGGGTTTTGCTATTGAAATCACTAAAGGAAATGTTCCTGAAATGCTTAAAAATGGTACCCTTTTGGAACTGGACACCGGAGCTCTACTGGCTGGAACTTCTTATAAAGGAGAAATAGAAGACCGCCTGAAAAAAATAATCAATGAATGCAAGAAAATTGAAAAAGCCATCCTTTTCATTGATGAAATTCATACCCTTTTAGATCCAAAAGGCAGCATAGGAAATGTAGCTAACCTTCTGAAACCGGAACTAGCACGCGGTGAAATTACAGTAATAGGAGCTACTACCCAGGAAGAATATAGAAAAATTATAGAACCGGAACAGGCTTTCAACCGTCGTTTTGAAGTGCTAACCGTTAATGAGCCGGATGAGCAGACTTGCGTGAAAATGATCGATGTACTGCTTGATGGCTATAAAAAGCACCATGGGATTGAGGTGGAAAAAACAGCTATTCCTGAATGTGTACGTCTGGCTAAAAGATATGCAAAAGGTAAAAAATTACCGGATGCAGCCATCGATTTATTAGACAGAACTATGGCTGCTATCAAAATGCTTGATGAGCTTTCAGAAAAAGAACTCGAAAGCTGGAAAGCAAGCTATGAAGAGATTTTAAAAGAAGAATATACAGACAATAAAGACCAGGCTGACGAATTGATCTGGACTTACAATCTGTTGCGTGATAAAATAAGCCCTATTTTATGGGGATCACTGAGCGAACAACCGGCTATTGACAATTCAATGCCGGTAGAGCAGATTCATAAAATTATTGATGATACTTACGCAGAGCTTCTTCAGCATGCCGCTAAGAAAAGAGAAAAAGTGGGAAGATTAGAATTGGCTGCTGTTATGGCAGCTAAAACCAATATCCCAATCGGTAAAATTCAGGCTCAGGAAAAAGAAAAACTTCTGAACATGGAATCCCTTCTACTTAACAGAGTGGTAGGGCAGGATCATGCTTTGAAAATCCTTTCCGATGCTATTGTTGAAAACCGAAGCGGATTGAATAAACCGGGGCAGCCCATTGGTTCATTCTTCCTTTTAGGACCTACAGGAACTGGTAAAACAGAGCTTGCAAAATCAATGGCGGAATTGCTTTTCAACGATGAGAAAGCCATGGTACGTTTTGATATGTCAGAGTTTAAAGAAGAACATTCTGCTGCATTATTATATGGAGCGCCTCCGGGATATGTAGGATATGAAGAAGGAGGTATGCTGGTTAACAAAATAAGACAACAGCCGTATACCGTTGTTTTATTTGATGAGATTGAAAAAGCACACCATTCTGTTTTTGATGTATTTCTACAGATTATGGACGAAGGGAAAGTGCATGATAAGCTAGGAAAAGAAGGAGATTTCAGCAATGCACTGATCCTTTTCACTTCCAATATCGGAAGTGAAGAAATTGTAAAACAGTTTGAAGAAGGAAAAATTCCGGAATCATCTTCACTGATGCAGATCATGTCTAATTCAGGAAGATTCAGACCTGAATTTTTAGCAAGAATTACCGAGATCATTCCTTTTGCACCGATCACAGAATCTATTGCAGAAAGAATTTTCAATATTCAGTTGAAATCACTTCATGCTTCATTGACCCGATTAGGAATGGCTTTGAAGATTAGTGATGAAGCTGTGAAAAATCTTGCATTGGGAGGGTTCAGCAGTAAATATGGTGCAAGACAGATCTCAGGGGTTATCCGTGCCCAATTGGCCAGACCTATCTCCAAAATGATTGTAAGAGAAGAAGTAAAATCCGGTCAGACCATCCATGTGGATTGGAATACAGAAGAAGATAAACTGAACTGGAAAGTAGACTAATAATAAAGTAAAAAGGCTAATTGCCCAGTTGGTTCTTTAGCCTTTTTTGTTTTAGCTTTATAAACATATTTAAAATGAAAACTATTGTCAGAAATATCTTTACAGGTGTAATGCTGGTAGGTACCGGTATATTTGTAAACGGACAATTTTTAACTGCCTCTGATACCTCGGAAAGCAGCGTGAAAAAATACAAAGGAATCATAAATTCCAATAAAGATCTTGTGGAATTTATTGAGCAGCTACTCCTTCAGAAAGGGCTTCCCAAACATTTGAGAAACCTGGCCCTGATTGAGTCCCATTTTAACAGAAATATTACATCGGGTGCCGGGGCCGTAGGAATCTGGCAGCTAATGACGGCACATGCCAATCAGTATGGGCTTACAGAGCAGAACCGTACGGATGTATATAAAAGTACAAAAACAGCTGTAATATCATTAGGAAACCTTTATAAAAAGTATAACAACTGGGTAACAGTGGTTGCAGCTTATAATTGTGGGGAAGGAAATATAGCAAAAGCAATGCAGGCTGCAGGCTCTTCGCAATATCACGAATTTTCAAAATACCTTCCCGAAGAAACAATCAACCATGTGAAAAAATACCTGAATGCCTGTTATGCAACAGGAGAACTTCAGAGTGTCCTCACTAATTATAATACTTCGAGAATTAATAAAGTTTTTTTTGAAGAGGGTGGCAGAAATGTAACAAATGAAGCTCTTTCAGAAACAGACATCAATGCCGGTTTTAATTTAAAGGTTGTTGCAGATGAACTGGATGTGGAAGTAGATAAAATCCTTACCTGGAATCCGGGGATAGTGGAAGAACTGCAGAAAAAGGGAGAAAGCACTTTCTATCTTCCCACAGATCTTATGCCCGATTTTCTGCTGAAAAAGAATAAAATACTTTCCAGGTCCATAAAAGAGGGAGCCGCTCAACTGCCATAATATGATACCTATATTTTTTTAGATCATAAAGAGCTCCAAAGGGATTCTTTATGAAACTAATAAACTCAATAAAATACAAAGACAGAACTTCTGTCTTTGTATTTTTTATTGTAAAAGATTCTATAGGAAAATGGTCTGCCTGGAGAGTATTATGAAGAGTTTTATTTTGATATTGTTTTTCAAGTATTGTACTGGAGCTTTACATCTGTTAAAAGTATCTTAATCTATACTAAAAAAGCTTAGTATTTCTCTGTAGAGTGTAAAGTTTTATTTTTCGATGTGATTTTAATATAGTTGTAATATATTGTTTAATAGCGTATTATGTTTTGTTTTTAATTCTATTGTCGTAGAATTACGACATAAAATCGTAGAACTACTACAATTTTTCAAATTTATATTCAAAAGTTTTTTTTAGAAAAAAAGACCCTCTATATTTGCTATACAATCACCGAATCACAAAATATTATTAACGATTAAAATTTACAAATCATGGCAGAAAGAAATTCAAGAGGAATCTTAAAATTCAACGGAGGCGAAGGACAAAAATTATTAAAAATGAACTACAGCGTATCAAGATCTACCGATGTATCTGGACGTGTAGCATCAGATCCTTCTAATGCCTTAATCAAAGTTACAGTAGAGGCTACTGAAAAGTCTGATATCCTTGAAAGTTTATTGAACGGAAAGTACAAGCCAACTAAAGGAGAAATTACATTCAACAAATCTCACGAAGAAGGAACATTGATTACTTTAAACTGGGAAAACGGATATGTAATTCAGCACGAAGTAGACTTCGATGCAGTAGACAGCAACAGTATGTTGATCAGTTTCGTGATCAGCGCTGAAACAATCGACTACGGTACTTCTCAGTACGCAGGACTGTGGCCTTCATCGGGTAAATAAGCCGATTCATCATCTTAGTAAAAATAAAATTGGTACAGGACAGCGCGCTCGTGAGGGTATGCTGTTCTGTTTTTCCATTATAAGCACTAAGAAGGACATCAGGAATCATTTTTTCGAAAAGAGTATTATTTGCTCTGCTACTTTTGATTCCATGTTCTGTACAGCAGTAGTTTATTCAATAATTTTTTAATTAAAACACAAGACACTATGTTTCAGGATGATCAATCAATTAAACTAGAGGGGCAAAATGCGAAAAAAGCAGATGTCGGCAAGTTGAAAAACACAGTAAAGGAAAAAACTACCCAACAGGCAGAAGGAAAATTAAAAAAAGCGGGTGAAAAAGTAAAGAAAGCAGCAAGAGCAGGGCAGCAAAGCTTAAGCGCTGTACAGGGCGCAGATATGTTTATGAATCAGGCTCTGGTTTCTAATAAACCTTCCATCATTGAAAACAAAGTATGGGCAAAGCAGCCCACTTCAAAAATACATAATGCTCTGGCTATTGCTGAAAGCTTTATCTCCGGTATAAACCGTGTGGTAAAGCTGGATGTGGTTGTTGAAGGTCAGATGATCAAACATTTTAAGCATTTCAAGCTGGTTCAAAGTGCCGCTAAACATCATGAATTCAGTTTAACACTGGCTCATGACACCCTTGGAAATGCTGAAAACCACAATTTAGAAGAAGCTCAGAATTTTCTGGGAAAAAGAATTACAGTAGTCTTCAAATATAAGGATATTGAAAAAGGAGCTGAACGTAACTTTGTAGGAGTCATTACAGAGGTAGGCTTCAGCCAGGAAAAAGGAAGTCTGGGAAATATTGTTCTTAAGGGCTATAGTCCTACAGTTCTCTTAGATGCTGCACCTCACATCCAGAGCTTTGGAGGAGGCCAGCCAGTCAGCCTGAACAGTATTGCAGACCAGGTGATCAGAGAAGGGCTGGGACAGAATAAATTCGATTTCCGGGTAGATGCCCAGCATGGAAACGTTTCCTATAGCTCTCAGTATGAAGAGACCCATTATAATTATCTTGCCAGAATGGCTGAAGCTTATGGTGAACAGTTTTATTATGATGGTGAAGTTCTGCATTTTGGAAAACTTCCACCACAGGAAAAACCCGTAAAACTTACTTATGGCAGCAGTGTAAGTGATATCGCTATCAAAATGAAAGCACAGCATGTCAACCCAACATTTTATGGGTACAACAGCAGCAAAAATGAAAAACTGATTACCGGAAATTCAAAAATAAACCATACTTCAGATATTGCACGGCGTGCTTACGAAATATCAGAAAAAACATTTACAACACCTTCTTTGAGAGTAGCTCCTATAAAGGCTACATCTTTTATGGATATTGATGCTTCTCAGAAAGGAACGGCAGGAAGTAAGGCTTCCGAAGTTTTCATTACTTCAGGAACCACAACAGTTCCGTTCTTATATCCGGGATGTCCCGCAGATATTGAAATGCGTAAATCCGGAAGCAATGAAACGTCCTACTTTACCAAATTAATGATCCTTGAAGTTACTCATGAAGTAGATGCAAGGGGGTATTATGACGGTAAATTTGAGGCCATTGCTGCTGATACAGGATTTATTCCCCGTCCGGAATTTGAAGCCCCAAGAGCCGAAGCCCAGTTTGCAAAAGTAACTTCCAATGCAGACCCTTTAAACCAGGGACGGGTTAAGGTACAGTTTGACTGGCAGAATGGTCCTGATACTACAGAATTTATCCGTGTCATGTCTCCAGATGCCGGAAGCAGTGATAAGGTAAATAAAAACCGGGGCTTCATGTCAATTCCTGAAGTGGGAGACCAGGTGATCATCAATTTTGTACATCAGCACCCTGACCGTCCATTCGTTATGGGAGGAATGTTTCATGGAGGTATCGGAGCAGGTGGTGGAGCAGGAAATAATGTAATGAGCTTTAGTGGAAGAAGTGGAGCCGAACTGAAGTACGACAATGGGGCCGGATCAATGAACCTAAAAGATCAGGGCGGAGCCAATATGTTTTTTGACGGAGCCGGTAATGTAGTGCATAATGCTAATAATGATAGTACTAAGACTGTTGGTAATGATAAAACAGATAAAATTGGCAATAATAAAAAGCTGGAAGTAGGTTGTGATCATATCGCAGATGTAGGGAACACCCATAAAGTAGAAGTAGGAAAAGGAAAAAGTGTTTTTACAATGGATAATGCCGGAGTGATCGATCTCACCGGAATTGATAAAATAACCCTCAAAGTAGGAAGCAGTGAGATCGTCATTACAGGAACTAAAATCTCGATTACCAGTAGCGAAGTAGATATTAAAGCAGGAAATGCTACGGCTAATTTTAAAGGAAATACGAAGATTACCGGAGGTCAGGTTGATATTAATTAATAGGATGGAGTTTATAAAATACGATATTAAAAAAGGGGATACCTTAGAATCTATTGCAGATAAGCAAGGTATATCTATTCAAGAACTTATTAATTTCCATAATTTATATTGTGGAACAACAAATTTTATCATTGGAGAAAAACTGCCGATTCATCTGCAGAGTTTGCTTCTGGAAAAAAAAACTAAGGAAGAAATAAGTAAAATTATAGAAGATAAAAACTTCCCTTTAAAAGCTAGGTATAGATGCGAGCAGTTTAATACTACAAAATTAGAAGATAGAATATCATTTCATTGTAATACGAAGAAAGAATATACTGTTGAAAAAAATGCAGCCCACACAAGAGCTAAGGTAAAACTTAAAGAATACCTGTATAAAATAAATCCTGAAAATATGGCTCTGGCTATCGAGGCAGTAAAGGAACTTGAGTTTGATAAAGAAAATGTTGTACTGGATTTAAATAACGATAATACAATCAAGGAAGTAGTTAATTTTTCTGAGATTAAAGAAAAATGGGAAAATTTTAAACCCAAATTGGCCGCTTCAGAATTTTACAGACAGGTGGAAAATATCAATTCAAAAGCAGCAGAAGATATCATTAAAGGAGGCGGATTAGAGTTTGAAAATGAGATCAATCTTAGAAAGACCTATGACAAGTCACTCTTATATCATGTATTGTTTAATGATTATGATGCCCATAAAAAAAGAGAAAAAAATGATATTTTAAAATTTATCTCCCAGATATTTGTTAATATTCCGATTGAACTGGAACTGCAGCACAGTATTATAAAAGAAGATGATTATTTTGTAGAATATAGAACAGTAGGGACCCTTTTAAAAGATAAAATTGATAATTCTGTTTTAGAAAATCAATACGACAAATTCTATAAACCTGTTATAGAATATGGTTTTACAGAATATAATTATGATTACCGCATCAGAAGAATGGTAGATAAAAAAACGGGAACCATTGTAAATGCTTCTGCACTGATGAAAGAAGAAGTGAAAAATAATTATCAATTTATTACACAATTTGATTTAAAGCAAATTGATTATTAGAAATCTTTATTATGATTGAGAACCGAGGTTTTATATTTAAGAATGTTTTGCCATACCATGTAGCAAAGACACTACTTGTGATTATCCCATGTATGATTTTCTACGGAGCTTTATATTATCTGTTATTTAAAGGGATGTTCAGGCTGTCTTTTGTAATGTTTTTTACACTTTTCTATTTTGGAAGTTGCTATTTAATTTTAAAGGCTTTTTCAGTTCAGGTTAAAATTTGGTTTGATGATAACTATCTTTTTATACAAAAAGGAAAGCAACCAACCGAAAAATATTTTAAGTCTGATATTAAAGGATTTTATGCCTATGATTATGAGAGCAAAGCACCTTCGTTACAAAATTCCAAGATATATTTCAAATTTTGTTTGATGAATGATTCTAAAATTTATCTTAATGATGTTGAATATAAAAACAAATATGAAACAGAAAAAGGAGAAAGTTTAAAGAAATTTTTAAAGCATGCACAAAAAGAATTGCATTTTTCAAAAATAAAAAAGGAAAAATTTCAAAATATTTATTGGTATTCCACAAAATAAAAATATAAAATTATGAATGCTTCATATATACCTAAAGACGTTTATGCTGTTTGTACATTTCAAACAGATGCAGAGCCCAGACAATTTATTGATACAAGAAATGCTCCAACTGTATTTTATGGAACGGATACAACAAGGCCATTGCTTACCGTTGCAGATAAAAATATAAGAGATAAGGAATTTCCCTGTAAAAGCCCTAAAAATGCAATGTGGGGGTTTATTTGTTTTGGCGCAGGACTTATTGTAGGTGCTCTTTTAGTCTTATCAGGACCTATTGGGTGGGCAGCATTAGCAGTAGGAGCAGGGGTGCTCTTGTGTGCAGGAGCAGCTATTTATCATGGTACAAAAATAAATCACTTATGTACTGGATCTCTGGAGAAAGGAACTTGGAAAATCGAACATGAAAAAGTAACATTTGACAAGCAAAAAGCCATTACTCAAAATTCTATATTGGTATGTGATGCAGGAGGACTTTTAAGTCCAATTTTTAGTTATGCAATAGCAAAAAAATATGCTGAGCAAATTAAATCCAATAATAATAAAGAAATAGGACTGAATGCTTTTGCTTCCTTCTTTGGAGGAGCCGGAATTGTTATTGCCGGAGCAGAAATGGGAATAGCAAAAACTTTACTATGGATGGGAGGAACGATGGTGGCTATGAATGAAGGTACCTATTGGGAAAGGGAATGGATTAGAGGTGGCTCATTACAAGATAATACCCATTATCAGGATATGAATAATGAAGTTGATGAAAATAGTAGAATACCAGGATACCTAAAAGATGTGCCAGAGAGTTTAGTGGGGATAACACCTTCTGATCTTGCCAGCCCGGATATTTTGGAACTTAATGAAAAAGGAGGACTGGCGAGCAGAGATGGAAAGACACCTATATTTTTTAATGGAAAGTGGTACGTTCAGGATTGGCAGAAGAATCTTATAGAAATAAAACAAGGAACAGCTTTATCCAAGGATTTATCAGCACTGGAAGGGGTAAACTCTCGTGAAGTATGGAAAACACCGGAAGGAAAAGCAATCGTGGAGAACATTCGAAACGGAAAATATTCTGAATCACTTGTACAGACAGCAAAAGATGGATTAGGAAGAGTGCGTCCCCGAAATCTACCCAATTTAGCGAAAGAATTACCGGCTTTAAAACTTCAAAACATTAAGAACATAGGGAAGCTTGGCGTAAAAGGAGGTGGCTTTATTGGGTTCTTCTTCCCATTTATTGCCACAGGCTTTTCAGAAGATTCCAGAAAAGCTTTAGCCAATGCAATGGCTGAAGATGCCGGTAACGGGATTAATATTGTAGCTAATTATGGATAACTATAAAGCATGTAGATTTTCCCCAATACCGATAAAAAATCTATTCACCTCTATAATTCCGTAGACATGTCACTTTTCAGATTTTACAATGGCAACTAGGAAAAGAAAAGATGCGTATTTGAAAATATTTTGTCATTTGATAGGGGCTTTCTCAGATCTTATCTATATCCCAATATGTACAAAAAAGACTTCAATCAGAATGATGTTTAAATCGTAATAATTGAGTCTTTATATTAAAATATTTCCCATAAAAGTGTATTAATGGATATTTTATTGCTGTTTTTTAATTACAGTTAAATTATTTATTAATAAGCGATTGTGATGTCGCTTAACTCTATTGTCGTAGAATTACGACATGAAATCGTAGAACTACTACAAAATTTCAGATTTCTTATCAAAAGCTTTTTTTTCAAAACCAGGGGCTTTATCTTTGTTATATAATTATTGAATAACAATTTATTACTAACGATTAAAATTTACAAATCATGGCAGAAAGAAATTCAAGAGGAATCTTAAAATTCAACGGAGGCGAAGGACAAAAATTATTAAAAATGAACTACAGTGTATCAAGATCTACCGATGTATCTGGACGTGTAGCATCAGATCCTTCTAATGCCCTAATCAAAGTTACAGTAGAGGCTACTGAAAAGTCTGATATCCTTGAAAGTTTATTGAACGGAAAGTACAAGCCAACTAAAGGAGAAATTACATTCAACAAATCTCACGAAGAAGGAACATTGATTACTTTAAACTGGGAAAACGGATATGTAATTCAGCACGAAGTAGACTTCGATGCAGTAGACAGCAACAGTATGTTGATCAGCTTCGTAGTAAGCGCTGAAACAATCGACTACGGTACTTCTCAATATGCAGGATTATGGCCAGGTAAATAAGCCGTATACCAACAAAATAATACAGAACAGTGTACTCATTGAGTACGCTGTTTTTTTATGGTTTTAAAGGAATTTTTTACTTTTGCCATCAAATTGTATTTCAATACTGCAAGTGTTATAAACCTTTTATGACATTGTGCTTTCCATTAATTTTAATTATTAAAAAAAATAAAATGTTCAGAAAACTTCTATTGATGTTAACTTTCACCATGAGCTTTATGACTTTACAGGCTCAGAACAGCTCCACTTTATATAAAGGTACTGTTAATGGGAAAATGCCGGTAACACTGTTTCTGCAATCTGTAGAAAATGGATGTGGCGGTGATCCATATTATAACGGGATGTACCGCTATGAAAAAGTAAGCAACTGGTTAGAACTTAATGTTACCGAAGGAGTGAAACAACAGTTTGCTATGGTTGAGGAAGGCTTTACGGGTCTGATGATCTTAAAAAAAGAAGGCGATCAGATGAATGGTACCTGGATAAGCCCGGATGGTAAAAAACAAATTCCTGTACAGCTGAAAAAAGCGACAGTAAGCAGTAAAGAGCTGGAATCATACCAAAACAAAATGGAGCAGCTGAATTACGAAAACCACGATTGCTAAAATTTTTAAGGGAACGCAAGATGTGAGGTGCGAAATGCAGGTTACGAGTTCAGGAATAGAAGTCAATAATGATAGCTTTTATTTTAAATTAAAAAAAAGAGACCAAAAATTCACACCCCGAAGCTTACAACTCATATCTCGAATTTTGTTCCTATTTTCATATATTTGTTCATTATAGATAATATGGACGCAACACAAGATAAAAGGCTATTTCTCATCGATGCTTATGCGATGATTTTCAGAGGATATTACGCATTGATCAGAAATCCGAGATTGACGAGCAAAGGATTGGATACTTCTGCCATCTTTGGTTTTACAAACTCTTTGATTGAATTGATCAGAAGAGAAAAGCCAAGCCACCTGGCTGTAGTTTTTGATGTAGGAAGGGCAAGCGTAAGAACTGATGATTTTGCAGATTATAAAGCCAACAGAAGTGAGACTCCTGAAGCCATCAAAATTGCTGTTCCATACATTCACAGGATTTTGGAAGCGATGCATATTCCGATCTTGGGAGTAGAGGGTTACGAAGCGGATGATGTAATAGGAACTATCGCCTGTAAAGCAGAAAAAGAAGGCTATACCACTTTTATGGTAACACCGGATAAAGACTTTGCACAGCTGGTGACAGACAAAATTAAAATTTATAAGCCCGGTTTAAAGGGTGGAGATATAGAAATTCTGGGAGTAGATGAGGTAAAGGCAAAATATGAAATTGAAGACCCTAAACAGGTTATCGATTTCCTTGCTATGATGGGTGATGCTGTAGATAATATCCCGGGACTGGAAGGAGTAGGAGAAAAAACAGCGATGAAGTTCCTGAAAGAATTCGGAAATATTGAAACCTTATTGGCCAATACCGATAAACTGAAGGGAAAACTAAAAGAAAAGATAGAAGCCTCTGCAGAGCGGGGAATTTTATCTAAAAAGCTAGCTACTATTATCTGTGATGCTCCAGTAGAGTTCCACCAGGAACAGTATGACCTGGAAACCCCGGATTTTGAAAAAGTAAAAGAAGTTTTTGAAGAAATTGAGTTCAGAAGACTTTATGAAAATCTATACAGAGCTTTTGCGCCTGCCGCTGCAGAAACTGTAGTGGTAAGTGAAGTTGAAGTAAAGCAAACTCCGACAGGTACTGAAATAAAAGGACAGGCAATGCAGCTAGACCTTTTTGCTAATTTTGAAGAACTGGATCAGGCTACTTCTACAAAATCAACTATTGAGCAGAATGACCATCTTTATCAGTTTGTAGATAACCCAAAAGCTCAAAAGGCATTAGTTAATAATTTATTGAAGCAGGAAGCCGTTTGTTTTGATACAGAGACCACTTCATTAAATGAACTGGAGGCAGAGCTGGTAGGAATGAGTTTTTCTTATAAAAAAGGCCTGGCTTATTATATTCCTTTGTCTGAAGATAGAGGAGAAGTATTGCAGACTCTGGAGATTTTCAGACCGTTTTTTGAGAAAGAAGATCTGCTGAAAATTGCTCACAACTTAAAGTTCGATTATAAAATATTAAAACAATACGACATCACCGTTCAAGGTGCTGTGTTTGATACAATGATTGCCCATTACCTGTTGAATCCGGATGGAAGACATGGTATGGACTATCTTTCAGAAGTGTATCTGAACTATAAACCGGTTTCTATTGAAACTATTATCGGAAAAAAAGGTAAAAATCAGGGAACTTTCAGAGATGCTGATCTTAGAACACAGACAGATTATGCGGCAGAAGATGCTGATGTTACCTTTCAGCTGTATGAACTGTTTGCGCCGCAGCTGAAAAAAGAAAATTTAGAAGAACTTTTCTATACCATTGAAATGCCTTTGATGGAAGTGTTGGCAAAAATGGAACTGTCCGGAATTTCTTTGGATGAAAAGTGGCTGGCACAGGAAAGTATTGACCTTGAAAATGACCTGAAGCAGCTTGAAAGGACCATCTTTGAACTTTCAGGAGAAGAATTCAATATGAATTCACCCAAACAGCTGGGGGAAATCCTTTTTGAGAAAATGCAGCTTGATCCTAAAGCCAAAAAAACAAAAACAGGACAGTATGCCACCTCAGAAGATGTACTTCAAAAGCTGGTTTCAAAACACGAAATCATCAAACATATCCTGGAATACAGAACCTATCAGAAATTAAAATCTACCTATGTAGATGCTCTTCCTTCACAGATTGAGAAAGAAGATAACAGGGTACATACCAATTTCTCACAGACTACAGCGGCTACAGGTCGTTTGGCGAGTGTGAATCCTAACCTGCAGAATATTCCGATCCGAACATTAAGAGGACAGCAGATTCGTGGGGCTTTTGTTTCAGGAGAAGGAAAGAAAATAATCTCAGCCGATTATTCACAGATTGAACTTCGTCTTATTGCTGAAATTTCCGGAGAGGATAATATGATCAAAGCTTTCCAGGACGGAGAAGATATTCATGCTTCCACAGCAGCGAAACTATTTAAAATTCCATTGGAAGAAGTTTCCAAAGTACAGAGAAGCCAGGCAAAAACGGTAAACTTTGGAATCATTTACGGACAGGGAGCTTTTGCTTTAGCAGAACAGACCGGATTGTCCCGTACAGAAGCTAAGCAGATGATCGAAGCTTATTTTGAAACCTATCCTAAGCTGAAGAAATACATGGCAGAACAGGTGAATAAAGCCCGTGAAATGGGATATGTAGAAACGATTCTGGGACGAAAACGCCATTTAAAAGATATCAATTCCAACAATTTTGTTGTAAGAGGACATGCTGAAAGAAATGCCGTGAATGCTCCTGTTCAGGGAAGTGCAGCAGATATTGTAAAAATTGCTATGATCAAAATAGACAGAGAGCTTGAAGAACAGCAGCTAAAAACAAAGATGCTGCTTCAGGTACATGATGAATTGGTATTTGAAACCCCTACAGATGAAGTAGAAGCGGCTTCAAAACTGATAAAAAAAGAAATGGAAAATGCTTTAAAAACACAGGTTCCTTTATTGGTGGAAATTGGAGTCGGAGATAACTGGCTGGAAGCGCATTAATAGACGTTCCATTCTAATAAATAATTAAAAAGGTGAGCTGATAGCAGCTCACCTTTTTAATTATAAGAGGTAATAATTTGGCTTTCGTCAAAATAAAAACAAGACGGATCATAATCATACCAACAAGCCTGATAGTTAGGACCATCTCCATAATTTGAAGTATTTATGTTATTCGGTCTGCCTCTTATATATACCAGCATATCGTAATGCATTCCAATCCAAATTTTATGTTCAGAAATTTTAATGCAGTCTTCTTTTGACCATTCAGGATGTTTTTTATGAATTTTCCCGGCTTTGGTTTTTAAGAATTTTTCATTTTCAATTTTTTGTTGTTGATCTATGCTGTCAATTTTTGCTTTATTTTTAATACTGTCCTCTTTAGAGAATTGGCTAACTGTTTCACTTGTAGAATTAGAATGATCTTCTGTTTCAGAACATGTTTTAATTAAAAATATTATAAGCAATATCCCTATAAATAACAAAGCAATACCACATCCGTTATTTTGTTTTTTAGGAGTTTGAGGGGGGAGAATATCTGAGCTTTTTTGTTTGGGATCAGTTTTGATTGAATAGCCACATTGAGGACAAAAAAGAGCACTGGAATTTATGTCTTTTTGACATTGAGGACATTTAGTTAATGACATAATTATAATTTTTTCATGTACAAAAATATTTTGAACATTTGAAAATTATTTACGGTTTGCCGTACTTTGATAATTAAAGTTTATGTTTTTTATAAACTATCCATCTGGCTTTTATTTCTTTATAATGTAATACTAAAATGCAGATACATCCAAGAATAATAACCGGCAAAAAGGAAAGAGATAGTGTATAATGAAGTTCTGATTTAAAGTCATATGTACTCCAGGAAGATTCTCTATCCACAAAAATGCTGTAGTTCCAGAAGGTCCACAGACTTATTAATAATAGAAACTCAATAGCTGCCTTAATGAACGTTTTTTTTACAAAGGAAAATAAAAGGAAAATAGCCGATAAGAATACACTTGTAACAGCAGACATGTAAATATTATCTTCAAAAAGACTGCACTCCAGACAACTACTTGAGGTATGGTCGGAAAACTGTCCCATAGACCAGTAAATCTGCAAATAAGTGCTCGTGAAGATGATAGCTATACTGGTGGAAAACCTCTTTATAAAAGAAAATAATCTTTGGGTTTTAGAATAGGGTGTGTTGTTCAAAATAGATAGGGTTATGAGCCGGATGGCTTTAAGGGTGGGAATTTTTCTCTACATGATCAATCTCTTTCTGCATTCTGTCCTCCCATCCTTTACCATTCCTCCTGTTAAGATGGGGATATACTATTTCTGAATATTTTTCCTGGCCTGTAGTTTCAAAACCATCAATCACACAGCCGGTATTGATATATCTTACTCCATACCTTTTCCGAATACCGTCAATTTTATTGAGCGTTGCACGGTCATGTAACAATAATGGAAACCCTCCGCCAAATTGTATAGTAACCAGATCATTTTTAATATCTTCGGCAGCCTGTTGGGAATACCTATTTTCTATTGCTGAGACTTTTCTTTGTTTTTCTGCCCATCCATTGATTGATAAATAAACGAAAAATGCCAGAACCGGAAAATTGACCATCGGAAGGATTCTTAAGAATTTAGTTTTGAAACTTAAACCTTTAATATCCAGGCTGCTTATCAGGTAAGAAACCAAAGCTGTAACACTTAGTATTACAGCCAGGTATTCTATTCCGCATTCTTTAATACTATTGATGAGGTTAAACATCATCGGATAATTCTCTATATAATATTCAAAAATATACACCGCTATAATGAGCAGAATCAAGATGATATTAATAAATATGAATTTCCTGTTCATAAGAAATGATGTGAAAACCTATGTTGTAATTTAAACGTCAAACTCAATCTCACCAATATAATACAGCTTGTTATCATCCTGCTCTACAGAAACAGGGTTAGGGATCACAAATCTGCTGGCAAAGATAATAGCGTTTACGGGAGTGTCCAGGCTAAGTTCATTAAGCTTGCTTTCCAGTATAGGAAGCCATTGATCTGCATACGAATATTCTGAAAACTTTTCATAGATCCCCAGATTTTCATTCTCAAAACCATATTCTATAAAATCATCATCAAACCATTTTATATTCTGTGATTCTGCAAATTTTGAAACATATTGATCATCAGTTTCCTCTTCTATATAAAAATTTTCATCCTCTTCTACAAAGTCATAAAAGTCTTCTTCATTTTTAAAATATCCCAGCCAGAAGTGAGAAGTTTCCTTATCCATAAATTATTTTTTTTGTATTGTAATTTTATTCTAATCTTTTTAATTGACCACTTTTGTCAATCGCTTTTTCCAATCTTGAAAGCCTTGTCTTTTCCTGTTTTGCACTCATAATCCAATGAATGATTACCTTTTTATAAGAAGGAGGTTGAGCTTCAAAAAAATCCCAAGCGGTTGCATGAGCCATAAACTGATCTTTATAAACAGGAGCCAGTGGTATATTCTCGTTTTCATGGGAATAAATACCGGATTTTTCTTCTTTTCTAAGAGCAAATGCCTGTTGGCCTGATGGGGTCATAAGGCCTGCCTTAGAGAGTTCTTCTACCTTTTTGATATTGATAAGACTCCAGATACTCCCGGATTTTCTTGGGGTAAACCGTATAGAATAACTTTCGTGGTCTATAGACTTTCTTACGCCATCGATCCAGCCAAAACACAAAGCCTGATCTACAGATTCAGACCAGCTCATAGAAGGTTTTCCGCTTCCGGTTTTATAGAATCCTGTTAACAGCTCTTTTTCTTCGGTATGGTGTTTTTCCAACCATTCTCTGAATTCTTCTTTTGTGGCAAAAAAAGTAGGGCTCATACTATAATTGGGCTTTCATATTGAGACTGTAATATTACAAAAGTTTTCCGTTAAAACAGAACTTTTACTAATCTGATAAAGTAGGGAGTCAAAAATAGTTCCGTAAATTTTTTTGTCGTAATTTTATTCTACACTTAATTTTTTTGTAAATGGAATTTCTTCAGGACCATTATACCGTTAAAAACGAACTCGTACTGATTTTTATTTCAGTTATCCTTGGATTGCTGATTGGTGCTGAACGTGAATACCGCAATAAGTCGGCAGGACTTCGTACATTTATTTTAGTCTGTTTCGGATCCTGTTTGTTCACCATTCTTTCCATTAAAATAGGAGTTGCCAATCCGGACCGCCTTGCAGCCAATATTATTACAGGAATTGGGTTTCTGGGAGCCGGGGTTATTTTTAAAGGTGATAACAAGATCGATGGGATCACCACTGCCACAACAATTTGGGCTACGGCCTCAATAGGAATGGCGGTAGGATCAGGATATGTCTATTTTTCACTGTTAGGAACAGTGCTTGTTCTCTTGATTTTGAGTTCTCTTACCTATCTTCAGACCTTTATCGATAATTATCATAAGATCAGAGAGTATAAGATTGCAGTAACGAGTTCCGAAAATATAAAACACTGTGAGACTATTTTCAAAGAACATCATCTGAAATATATGATGATCAAACAACAGTATACACAAGGGAATTTATCCGTTACATGGAGACTTACAGGAAAAAATAACCATCATGAAGAAGTTATCAGGTGCCTGATGGATGATGAGAAAATCATAGCTTATCAGTTTTGATACATAAAAAAAAATAAAGGCCTGAGCCTTTATTTTTTCTTGAAGATATATAAATCTTTATTAGGACCGTCAATTTCTTTTCCGTCCATATCCAGTTGGATAAGTATGTTTTCGCCCACTTTATATTTATAATTGGCTGTTTTACCTTTCAGTGTGATGATGCTTCCTGTGGTATCCCATTCAAAAGATCCTTTATCCTGATTCTTTGAATTTCGGTCAAGATATTCCTCACTGATACTGAATGTTTTGTCATTATTCAACGTTAAAGAAGTCTTGATACCGGGACAGTCTGCACACGGTACAACAGCCTCATAAGTACCATTCCAATCCAATGAGTTTTCAGAAGTATCCCCCGCAGCAGTAGGAGTGGCTTTTGAAATACTGTCTGTAGAAGGTGTCTGAACACTGGCAGAATCTGTTGTAGAACCTATTGTTTCAGCTGTTGTCTCTTTTTTTGAGCAAGAAGCAAGAAATAAAGCTGCACCGAATCCCAGGATAAACATTTTGTTTTTCATCATAATAATTAATCTAAATATTTTTTAATTTTAAACTGACTACTAACGAACAAAAACCGAGCCATATAAAGTGGGAGAGCCGGTGAGAATGAGTTCCAGATTGGGCTTTCGTAGTTTAGTTAGATGATAGGGAATTCCCTGTAAACCTGAACCATTATTCACCATGGACTTGGCGGAGTAAAAAATTCACTATTGACACCGCGATATTCAATACTATAGTTCTATCTCAATCTAAAAACGCTAAAATCTGCCCTCTGAAATCTAATGTCTCCATCTCCTAAAAACAGCCATTCCAACTTTACCCCCGTTTTATGAAGCCTGTTCGTATTTTTCTTCGTAAATTCGGGCAAAATTTTGATTATGACAAAAAAGATACTTTTATCCGTATTTCTTTTGCCGGCTGCAATGGCATTTGCACAACAATATGGAGGAATGTGGATTCCTACAGAACTGAATGAGAAGGAAATGAAGGATTTGGGAATGAAGATTTCTGCCAAAGACATTTTCAACCCTCAGAAGCCGAGTATTAAAGATGCAGTAGTACAGTTTAACGGTGGATGTACCGCAGAAATCATTTCGCCTAAAGGGCTGTTGCTTACTAATCACCACTGTGGTTATGGGCAGATTCAGGCACATTCTACAGTTCAGAATGACCTTCTTTCAAATGGTTTCTGGGCTAAAAATATGACTGGTGAATTACCAAATCCAGGTGTAAAAGTAGACTTCATTGTAGATATAAAAGAAGTGACATACCAGGTGTTGGAAGGTACAGATAACCTTACTGAGCCTGAGCTTACTAAAAAGATCAATAACAATATTGAGGTTTACAAAAACTCTCAGAAAATTGAATCATACCAATCGATCCTGGTAAAGCCAATGTACTATGGAAATAAGTATTATGCATATACCATCGAGACCTATAAGGATATCCGTCTTGTAGGGGCTCCACCACAAAGCATAGGAAAATTTGGTAGTGATACAGATAACTGGGTTTGGCCGAGACATACCGGAGATTTCTCTATGTTCAGAATCTATGCAGACAAAAACAACAAGCCTGCAGAGTTTTCAAAAGATAACGTTCCTTATGTTCCCAAGCATTATTTACCGGTTTCTATAAAAGACAAAAATGAAAATGACTTCACTTTTGTATTCGGATTCCCGGGAAAAACTACAGAATATCTTCCTGCAGTAGCTGTGGAGAAGATCATGAAGGATATTGATCCTGCAAGAATTGCTGTACGTGATGTGGCTTTAAAAACATTGGACGAAAAAATGCGTGTCGATAGTGAAACACGTATTAAATATGCTTCAAAATATGCATCAGTAGCCAATTATTGGAAAAAATGGATCGGTGAAGTAGAAGGATTGAAAAAATCCAATGCCGTAGAAAAGAAAGTGATGTATGAAGGTTCTCTGGTTGCTAAAAACCCTGAGATCAAATCCACTTTAGATCAACTGAACAAATTTTACAATGATCAGGCTCCTTACGCATTAAACAATGCCTATTATACTGAAGTTGTAAAAAATGCTGAGACATTGAAGCTTGCAGGTGACTATTATGACTTTGTAACCGCTGTAGAAGCGGGGAGAATGGATGAAAAGGAACTTGCAAAATTAAAAACAAAATTATCCTCTTTCTATAAAGACTACAGTGCAGAACTTGATTCCAGGGTAACGGCAAAGTTATTGGCTTTATATGCTAACAAAACAGCACCACAGTTTTTACCGGCAGGATTTAATAAATTTAAAGACGAAAACGCAAACATCCCTGTAGTGGAAGAGATGTCTAAAAACTCTATCATCACGGGAAGAACAGCGGTAAACGGAGCAGCACTAACTGCTGATATTGAAAAAGGATTCTCTAATCAGGATAAACTGATCAGAACTTTAAAGAAAGATCCTGTTTATCAATTGTATGTTTCTATGAAAGAGACTTACATGAAAACTGCTGATCCGCAATATACTTCGCTTCAGGCTAAGATTGATGCTTTACAGAAGAAGTTTATGGCACAACAGATGGAAACAGATAAGGAGAGAAAATTCTTTCCGGATGCCAATTCCACTCTTCGTGTAACGTACGGAAAAGTAAAAGGCTCTGCACCAAGAGATGCCGTTTCTTACGGATATCAGACACACTTGGCTGGGGTAATGGAAAAGTATGTTCCGGGAGATTATGAATTTGATGTTCCTAAAAAACTGATCGATCTTTATAACAAGAAAGATTTTGGAATCTATAAAGATAAGACCGGTGATGTTCCTGTTGGATTTACAGCAACAAACCATACCACCGGAGGGAATTCAGGAAGTCCTGCGCTGGATGCTAACGGAAACCTGGTTGGTCTTAACTTTGACAGACAATGGGAAGGCACAATGAGTGATATCAATTATGATCCCCGTTTCAGCAGAAACATTATGGTGGATACAAAATATATACTGTTCATCATCGAAAAATTTGCCGATTCCAAATGGCTTGTTGATGAAATGAAAGTAATCAAATAAACAATAATGATAAGAACCTATTTAATCAAAAATTAAATAGGTTTTTTTATGTATAAAGATGTCGTAACCTTCTAATTAGGAAGAAAAATTTAAGATTTTATATATAGGTTAATTCTATGAATAAAGTGAATTACAATACATTATATCTATGTAATTTTAAATAAAAAAATCTTATGAACGGGAACGATAATAAACTTAAAATGTGTACAGAATGTGGTACACAATATCCGGAAAGTCATACGGATAATACCTGTATTATATGTGAAGATGAAAGACAGGCGGTACCACAAAGTGGACAATCCTGGACGAGCCACGAAAAGCTTTTAGAAAAGCACAGTGTAGAAATAAAGAAAATCAATGATAATCTTTATGAATTTGTGGTAAACCCTCGGTTTTCCATTGGCCAGCGTGCTCTTTTTGTCATTTCAGAAGATGGAAATATACTATGGGATTGTATCCCATTACTGGATGAAGGGGTGATAGAATTTATTAAATCAAAAGGAGGATTAAAAGCGATTGCAATTTCTCACCCTCACTATTACTCGATTATGAAAATGTGGGCAGAAACCTTTACCTGTAAAATCTATATCCACGAAAAAGATAAAGAATGGGTGGTGAATGGCGGAAACTCTGTAGAATACTGGAAGGGAGATCATATGAAGCTTTGGAATCAGATAATACTTCATAATATAGGTGGACATTTTGATGGTAGTTCTGTTATTGAAATTCCCTGGATGAGTGAAAAAGGAACGCTTTTAATTGGAGATACAATGTATTTATCCCCATCCATGAAGCACTTTGCTACCATGAGAAGCTATCCGAACAGAATTCCTCTCCCGCAGAATGAAATTAAAAGAATTGAAAAACGATTTGGAGAAATCAGTTTTGATACAATTTATGGGTTCTATTCCTATCAAAATGTAGAAAAGAATGCCGAAGAGATTGTGAAAAAATCTTTTGCTAAATATCAATAAAAAAAGAACGGAAATATTTCCGTTCTTTTTTATTAAGTATAAAGGAGATATTAATGTCCAAAAATATCTTGTAAACTTACTTCTGTAAAAGTTCCCATTTTACTTACGGCTTCCATATTAAGGTTTTCTTTTTTACCGATAATAGCCGTATTAAAATGTACCGGTTTGATGTCTGTCTGATAAAACTGTTTGATATCCTCAAACTTCAGCACCTGGATCTGTTCATAGATGTCTTTTCTGAAATCATGACTAATATTCAGTTTTTTCAGTCTTAGCGTATTGAAAAATATATTAGTCCTCGTCACCCTCGTTGAAGCGATTTGTTTTAAAGCTGCATTCTTTGCATTTTCAAATTGAGTGGAAACTTCCGGAAGCTCATTCATCAGGTCATTCATCGTATCCACAGCAATCATCAGCTTGTCTGGCTGAGTACCAATATAAGTAGTAACATAATCAGGATGATGCAGTTCCGAATTGGCACTATAAGAAACATATGCAGAATAAGCAAGACTCTTACTTTCACGGATTTCCTGGAAAACAATCGAGGATAATCCCCTTCCAAAATACTCATTGAAGACATTAACTTTCCCAAAATTGGATGGATTGACGGGATTTCCCTTTCCTGCCTTACTCATTTCCATCTGAACCATGTCATAATTGATGAAAAATACACTTCCCCCTGTAGCAGGCTCAGGATAAAGTTTAGGTGCAGGAATCTGAAGACTTTCAGCCTCCGTATACTTTCCAATATATCCTTTGAAATTTTCAAAATCTTTTCCATAGAAAAAAATCTGATATGGATATTTGAACAGATTCTTCATACGGTCAGTAAATACTTCTGCTTTACTGCTTTCAAGCTCCTCTTTAGAGATAACATCTAGAAAGCGGGAAGTATGACCAAGTTTGGTGTAGGTGGTTAAGGCGGTCATAATTCGGTTTTTATCCTTCTTTACAGCCTCACGGTTTTCCAGGATAGTACCTACAAATTGAGTATAAATTTCCTGATCAGGTTTTACTTCATACATCCAGTGCTGTAAAAGACCGATCCCTTTTTCAATATTTTCTTCCAATCCGCTTAACGTAATCAACAGCTGATTATTGGTTGTCTTAAAATCATTACTGACTCCTATTTTAAAAAATTCTTTCTTTAAATCTTCAGGAGAAAACTTATGAGTTCCCACATACTGCAGGAATTGGGTTGAAATTCCCAGATCCCTGTCGTTATCGCTACCGAAAGGGAAAATGAAATGTACCTGGGCAATATCATTATAGTTGTTTTTAACGAAACTCAGCCTTTTACCCTGAACGTGATCAGTAGCGATTTCTTTTTGGTAATCGATGAATTCAGGTTTTATATCTTCAGGCTGATCAGCTAAAATCTCTTGTAGAAATTCAGATTGTGCATCACGGTTGATTTTAACAGGAGTAATTCCCGGATTTTCTACCCGTACCAATTTGTCATTGATCCCTTTTTCTTTATAGACAACAACATAGTTGTTTTTGAAGAATGTAAGGGCAAAATTCATGACATCTTCCTTGGTGAAACTGGAATATTCATCCATTTCATTCAGTTCCTGTTCCCAGGTTCTTCCTTTTATATACGTGTCATAAAGATTCGTGGCCAGGCCTTCCGCAGTTTCAAGCCCCTTCATTCTTTGAAGTTTGAAATCGTTTATAATGGCAGGAAGCATCCAGTCGGGGAAATCTCCCTTTTTGATCAGTTCAATTTCTTCCAGTACCATTTCCTTCGCTTCATCCAGCGTCTGTGTTTCCTTGGGAACAGCTACAATAGAAAAATAGCCATATTGTTTTAATCCTACAGAAAAAGCCTGTGCCCAAAGCATTTTTTGAGTCTGATTAATATGGAGATCCAATAAACCGGCCTCCCCTCTGTTGCTAAGGATGTTAGCTACAATATCAGCAAGCATAGCCTCTCTTGTACCATAGCTATCAGTTCTCCAGGCCATCTGAACCCTTGGGGTAGTGGGGCTTTTTACCGTTTTGGTAACAATCTCAGTGATGGGTTTTTCTATAACCGGAGTTTTTTTAGGAAGCTCTCTATAAGGAATAGTCCCAAAATACTGATCAATTAGCTGGATTGTTTCATCAAAATCAAAATCTCCCACCAATACCATTGCATAATTATTAGGAACATAATATTCATCAAAATATTTATGAATCGCTTCCATAGAAGGATTTTTTAAATGTTCCGGCTTACCTAAAGTAGTTTGTTGCCCGTTAGGGTGGGTAGGAAACAAAGCATCCATCAATTCATAGTTCACCAATCTGGAATCATTATCCTGTGCTCTGTTGAATTCTTCATACACAGATTCCAGCTCTGTATGGAAAAGGCGTAATACGATTTCAGAAAACCTTTCCTTCTCTATTTTTAGCCATTTTTCAAGCTCGTTGTTGGGGATATTATTTTTATAGACCGTTTCATCAAACCAGGTATGGGCGTTGGTTCCGCTTGCACCCAAAGATGAAATAGCTTTATCATACTCATTCGCGATAGCATATTGACTGGCTTCCTGAGAAATTTGGTCTATTTTTTTATAGATCTCCTTCTTTTTTTCAGCATCCTGCTCTGCTTTATGGGCTTCATAAAGTTCTGAAATCTGATCGATAAGTTCTTTTTCCTTTTTCCAGTCCTGAGTTCCGATCTTAGAAGTCCCTTTAAACATCATGTGCTCAAGATAATGAGCCAACCCTGTATTGTCTGCCGGATCATTATTACTTCCCGTTCTTACCGGAATGAAAGTCTGAATTCTTGGTGCATCAAAGTTTTGGGCAAGGAAAACCTTTAAACCATTCTTCAGCATGTAGATTCTTACCTTATTTTCATCGTGGGTTACCGTAGTATATTCGTAGAGGTTGGTATCAGTATGAACTGTTTCCTTATATTTCTTGTCAATCATAGATAAACTCATTTCATTCTTTAAAATTCAGAATGTACTACAAATGTAAGCAATCAAAAAAAATGTTTCCCCTTTTTTATGACTATTACATCTATTATTGTAGTTGAAAAGGTGAATAAGAGTAAAAGTATATAACCTATTATAAATATACAGCAGGGGATAGTAGAGTATACCAATAGCCCACTATATCATAATATACAGCTTCATACCATTCTCTCAACTCCCAACCTCTAGAACCCACCAACTCTCAGACTCTCCAACCCTCCAACTTTCAAACTCATCAGTAGCTTTTTCCCGCTATCCACTCATACTCCTCGCGCCAAGGCTTTCCAGGGCTGTAATCCTTGCGCTTTCCGGCCTGTGCTGTGGGGTATCCGTTTCTATCGGGGCTAGGGGAGTAGATATAGATTATAAATATAGGCTGATGAATAACTGGTAGTCAATAGTCAATATAGCCAGCCATCAGTCGCTAGCAGCCAATAGCCAGCTGCCAATCAATTCTTTTTGGAAATGCATATTCAATAGGATTGGGCTTTAGCCCGCTCAAATAAAATCAGTCTCTCCCTTAGCTTTAGCCCAAACATAATTGAGATAATCTATCCTATAAAAGAATACCCTATTATATATATGTATAACTTCCATCACTCATCACTTATCACTTATCATCTAAGCTCCCTCCCACGCTCCAATGTGTTGCTTCAAACATTTGTTTAAAATTTTTAACCCTGCGATCCAGTATGTTAGATTTAAATATTACATAATTGTAAATTTAAAGTTAAATAAACTTGTTTGGTATAGGTAAGTTGGCTTACCTTTGCCCCACTGAAAAACGAAAGATACTCAGTAAGCGCAGAAGAGCTTTTAGATAAGCAGAAACGATATACTTTATAAGATAATAATTCTAAAAAACGTGATCAAAACTTTTTAAAAATAAAAGTTGCGAAAGTGAAAAAGATTTGTATCTTTGCAGTCCCAATATGGGAGCGCAGGAGTAGATAGATTGAGGGTTTAGAGAAGGAGTTAAGGTTACAAAATAAACTTTAAATTTTCTTCAAAAAACATTTGGTCAATTAGAAATAAAGTTTTACTTTTGCACTCGCAAATATGAAGCGCCACTGACAGAGAAGAGTGCTTCATTATAAAGCGAAAGATATAAAGATCATTGACATACAATATAACAACCAAGTAAGGAAAAACTAAAGCGTCAAAACTTTGAGTGAGTCAGACAAACATACAATGGAGAGTTTGATCCTGGCTCAGGATGAAC
>NZ_JAESIT010000027.1:0-58969 GCF_016756935.1 Chryseobacterium sp. KMC2 | reverse complement strand
GCTAAAAACCCCAAACAAACTGCTGGATTTGAAGTACGCCCTTCACATCTTTACCTTAAATTCAATCCTAAAAATGAGGATGAAGTAGGGTTGCTGAAGCAGGATTCTACCATCCATTACTTCGATTACAGATTGGATGCTGAATATGCAGAAGGATTCCTTGAAAACAGAGCTCCGGACAGAGACTCTATTCCCGTTTATTATACTGCAGTTCCGGTAGGAAAAAACCTTCCTGCGGTTGAGCATGAAGTTCTGAGCGAATTATATATCCCAGAACAAGATCCTTATTTTTCCGATATTGATGATATAGAACGCTATGAGGTTACTGGAAAGTTATCCAATAAAACGGATCTGTTTAATAACCTTTTATACTTAGCCTATGAGCTTACAGGGAATGAAGAAGATCTCCTTACCGATGATTCTACCCCACAGGCAAAATGGATCTTTGGGAAAAAATGGTATCCAAGCGGAAGAATTCAGGTCAAAGATGATATTTTAGATGTAGTACCGGTAACCGGAGCTCAGGTATTGATGAGGCAGTGGTTTACTGTAGCCCAGGGAATCACAGACGGAAACGGATATTTCTCCACTTCCTCTGTACGTGGAAAAGCAAAATATGTTATCCAATGGGAAAGATATAACTATAGCGTGAGAAACGGATCTATTTTCCAGGCAGAAATGAAAGGGCCAAATGTGAAACAGCAGGCATGGTATCCTGTTATTGATGGAGGAGAAGATGAGTATCACGCTCTGATACACCAGGCAGCACATGATTTCTATTATGGATATAGATTTGGACTGACTTCTCCACCTATGAATAATCATATCTATAATTTTGGAAGACAGAGCCAGATCAAGATTGCAGCCCGCAAAACAGCCCCGTGGGGAGTACCTTCTTCTTATTCTCACATCAGAAGTGAACTTACTTTTGGTTTATCAGCCCAGATCCATATTAAAGCCTATGGAAGATTGTCTGATATGGTGTACGGAACAACCATTCATGAATTGAGCCATGCACTGCATTCAATTATAGACAGATCGGCGTATAATGATATTTGCCAGGATTCATTCTTGTCTTTCAATTCTGCAGTTAAAAACCGAAACCGAAGACTGCTTGAAAGCTGGCCAACTACTGTGGAAACTTTAATGACATTGGAAAGGTATAAAAGAATAAGAGGATATGCCGTTTACAGATCTACCGGTTCCAATAACTTCCAGAACCGTACCATCAGTGCTGAAAATCATTATACTTCAGGTGGGTATGATATGATTGACGGGCATAATCAGAATGGTATGTATGGAGTAGGATATCCTGCCGACAGAGTGACCGGATATACGGCTTCACAGCTGGAACAGGCTCTTAAAGGGTCTAGAAACTGGTATCAGTGGAGAGATAAAATAAAGAATAACTATTCTAATCCTACCAGTATATATCTGGATGAACTTTTTGCCAACTGGCCGGATTAATCACATTATAAATATTTTCAGTAATACCTCTGATTTTTCAGAGGTATTATTATTTTATTTGGTGGCTGAAAATCTTAAAAGGCTTAATTTTAAAGGGATTGGTTGATTTTTTATATATTTGTGTATAGCCAGACTCCCATGAAAATTACCTTTGAAAAATACAGTCCTTTCTGGAAAAAACAATTTGAAACAATTAAAAATGAGTTGAAGGACAGTATTGGTTTTTTGAATCCACAAATTGAACATATCGGGAGTACATCCGTGGAAAACTTATCTGCAAAACCTGTGATAGACATTATGATTGGAGTGAAAAATGAAGAGGAGCTGGATAAGATTCCTCCGTTATTGCGGGGACAGGATTATGTTTATTATCAGAAGTATAACGAGGAAATGCCATACCGTCGTTTCTTTATTAAGCTTATAGATCAGCCTCAGAATCTAGGATTTCCGGAAATAATTAATGCTGGAGATGAAATTCCTGAAGGAATTCACGATCATAAGCTTCGTATTGCCCATATTCATGCAATTCCCACTTCCTCTGAACATTGGCTTCGCCATATCGCGTTTCGGGATTACTTGCGGACCCATCCTGAAGTGAAAGATGAATATCAGCAACTAAAAGAATATTTGAGTGAAAAAGAATGGCATGACGGGAATGATTATAATGAAGGAAAAGATCCATTTATCAAGAGAGAAGAACGAAAGGCTGTTGAGTGGTATTTGGAACACCGAAAATAAAGAATTAATGCAATGAAAAAAGACTTAAAGGAAATCGCCGGCCAATTGGCAAAAACCAAGAGACTGAATGATTTTATAGAATATGGAGGAGTTGCCGCAGCTATTGAAACTACCAACGGAAATGTATATACCGGAATTAGTATAGATACAGCCTGTTCTATGGGATTTTGTGCGGAACACAGTGCTGTAGCTGAAATGCTGAAAAATGGAGAGCATAAAATCAAAGCCGCGGTGGCAGTAGGAAATGATGGCAATGCCGTGCCACCCTGTGGACGCTGCAGGGAATTGATGAGCCAGCTATCCAAAGAAAACCTCAATGCTGTGATAGAAGTGAAAAACGGAATATTTGTAACCTTAAAAGAATTAATGCCTTACGACTGGAAAGAAGATCTGGAAAGAGAATGGTAATTTTTTAACTCATAATTTTTATTAAACCAATGGAATTCAAAACTTTAAAAAATACTAGTGTAGAGGAGCTTTTATCTGTATTTAATCTTTCTTTTTCTGATTATATTGTTCCTTTCCATTTGACAAAAGAGGTGCTGATCTCAAAAATTAATGCTGAAAAAATAGATTTTAACTTATCGGTAGGAGCATTTGAGTCCGATCAGTTGGTAGGATTTATTCTTAATGCTGAAAAAACAGAAGATAACCAAAGAATAATCTATAATGCAGGAACAGGAGTGGTTCCTGAAAGCAGAGGAAAGGGGCTGGTAAGAAAAATGTATGATTTTATCCTTCCCTTGTTAAAAGACCGAAAAGTAGACACTCTGCTCCTTGAAGTGATTGATGGAAACAAACAGGCAATCAGAACCTATGAAAACTTAGGGTTTACTATGGTACGGAGACTGCTTTGTTTTAATGGAAATATTAATTTGCAACAGACAGATTCCAATATTGTTATAAAAGAACTGGAAGAATTTCAATGGGACAATCTCCGCTCTTTCTGGGATATTGAACCATCATGGCAGGGTTCTGTTTTTGTCCTTGAAGATATGCGCAAAGACTGTATAGTACTGGGGGCCTATAAAGATGAAAAGCTGGCAGGATATGCTTTTTATAATCCGGCAGCAAGGAAAATATACCAAATAGCAGTTGATAAAAATCACAGAAGACAAGGAATTGCAACCAGGCTTTTCGAAGCTATTAAAGAGAAAAATAATGGAGAAGCGGTGTCCTTAAATAATGTAGATGAGGTTTCAGAAAGCACCTGTCATTTTCTTAATGAAAGAATAGGTCTTAAAAATTGGGTATCGCAGTTTGAAATGAAACGGGCGGTATGATAATGTGTATATTTTTAATCAAAAATAAATGGTTTTAATATACTTTTAATCTCTTAAACTTTCCGGGGAGCAGGATAGAATGTAACTTTGCTGAAATTTTTAAAACAATGAAGCGAGGAATACATTTTTTACTATTGTTTATTTCCTTTACGGTTTTTGCCCAGCAGGCCACTATTGATACAGCCCAGATAACTGTCCCGGGTAGACAAAATACGATAGAGACTCAGTCAAAACCTTATGTGATTATGATCTCAACGGATGGTTTTCGATATGATTATGCTAAAAAATACAATGCCGAAAATCTCCTGAAACTCTCTAATAATGGGGTACAGGCAAAGGCCATGATTCCAAGCTATCCGAGTATTACATTTCCTAACCATTGGAGCCTGATCACCGGACTTTATCCTTCTCATCATGGGTTAATAGATAATTTTTTCTACGATTATAAGAGAAAAGAAACTTATGCCATGAGCAATAAGAAAAATGCAGAAGATGGAAGCTGGTATGGCGGAACTCCACTGTGGGGATTAGCTGAAAAACAGGGAATCGTATCTGCCTCTTTAATGTGGGTAGGTTCTGCCAGCGATGCCGGAGGAATGAGACCCAGCTATTATTATCCTTATCATGAGAAATTTACACCTTCTGAAAAAATAGAGAAAGTAGTAAACTGGCTCAAGTTACCCGAAGATAAAAGACCTCATTTTATTTCATTATATTTTCCGGAAGTAGACGGAAGCGGACATCATTACGGACCCGATACGAAAGAAACCGAAAACGCAGTTCATTTAATTGATCATGCCATTGGTGACCTGGTTCAGAAAGTAAATGATTTAGGCTTAAAAAATGTCAATTTTATTTTTGTTTCCGATCATGGAATGATCAAAGTGGATGGCGGGGCTCCGCTGGAAATTCCAGCTGTACTTTTTGATAAAAACAGGTTCGATTTTTATAATTCCCAGACCTTATTGAGAGTATATGTTAAAAACCCTGCTGAGGTCAAATCGGTTTATAAAGAACTGAAGGCTCATAAAACAGAAGACTACGAAGTTTACCTGGATAAAAAGCTTCCCAAATATCTCCATTTTGCAACAAGAGATGATCAGTACAACAGAATAGGGCAGATTCTTCTGATCCCGAAAGCACCCAAAATATTCCTTGAGAAAGGAAAGAAAACATCGGTAGGAAAACATGGTTACAATCCTAGGATTGTTCCTGAGATGAAAGCAACATTCTATGCCTGGGGGCCTGAATTTAAAAATAATTTAGTAGTAGATGAGTTTGCCAATATCAATGTTTATCCTGTAGTCGCTGAAATTCTAGGATTAAAAATTGACCAGCCTATTGATGGAAAGCTGAAAGTCTTGAAAGAAATATTGAAGGAGAAAAAATAATTGAATCACAATGATTACTTCAAAACCCGTATCGGCGCACCTTTGGTGCGCCGATACGGGTTGATATCCAAATGAATTAAAACTTGGAAGAAAATTCTTTGGCAAAATCTTCCAGCTTTATATTTCCTGTAACAGGGGATCCATGATCAATGAAATCCTTCTGTACAACACCTGTTCGTATTCCTCTTCCCATTTCAGTATACAGTTCTGCCATATCCTGAGGAAGTCCGGCCTGTAACATTCCGTTGAAAGAATCTTCATCTGAAAATTCTACCCATGGCAGTTCAGGTTTTTCTATGGCAGCTCCCAAGACTTTGGCAAAATCAGAAGCCTTTCTGTTATCACTTACAATATAACGTATGGTCTTACCATTTCCTTCTTTTACAAGCTCTTCAGCTGCTGCTTTAGCAATATCGTTAGGATGTACCAGCGGAACTTCAATATTTTCAGGATAATTACCTCCAATAATTCCTGCATTTTGAATCAGGGGAATATCATTGAAAAAATTAGTATAAAAATATCCGGCTCTTAAAAATGTAAATGAAGTATTTTCTACCTCATGATATAGTTTTTCAATCTGATGAAGCCCTTTGATAGGTCCGTTCTCTACAGGAGATTCTGCCCCTACACTGCTGAGCATAACAGCTCTTTTTACATGGGCTTTTTTTAATGCTTCGGCATAATTTTTTCCTGCATGAACAGTATGGTCAACGATATTATTTTCGCTGATAGCTGGTGGGGTCATGACGAAAACGGCATCGGCTCCCTCAAATGTTTTGGTAAGGAAATCCGTGTCTGTAATAGATCCGATAGCAGGAAAGGCTCCCAATGATTCTATATTTTGTTTTCTGTCTTCGTTACTGCTGATTACTGTAACGTTATGTCCTTCATTGACTAATTGCTGTGTTAAAGGCTTAGCTACATTTCCTAATGATCCTGTGATGATGATTTTCATATGTAAATTTTTTTATTGTTTTTTAACAGCTATATGTAATCGCTGAATATTAATTAGTCTTGAATAAACTAATCAGGTGTTAGCGATTTTGTAATAAATATTTTTTTATTTCTGAATACAAAGTTATATTTGTACTTACTTTTATACAAGTACTTACCCTAAAGTATGTAAAAATGACAGCAATTAAAGAAAGTTCAACCATTCAGGAGAATAAAAAAGTACTACAGGATTGTCCTGTAATGTATGTCATGGAAAGGATCGGGGGATTCTGGAAACCTATTATTCTGTTTAACCTTTCCACAGGAGAGAAAAGATACAGCGAGCTGAAAAAAGCAATTCCCGCGGTCACAGAGAAAATGCTGATTCAGCATTTAAAACAGCTGGAAGCAGATGGGCTGATCATTAGAACTGCAAGAACTGTTGTACCCCCTCATGTTACCTATAAACTAAGTGAAGCCGGTCATGGGCTAGGTACGGTGATTGATGCTATGGCAGAATGGGCATTCCAGGATATGGATGGGAAGTATAAATGAGAATATATTGTATAATGTATAATGTATAATGTATAATGTATAATGTATAATGTATAATGTATAATGTATAATGTATAATGTATAATGTATTAGTGATAATCTACCTATTGCCATTTGTACAAAGGATATAAAAATTCAATAGGAACGGGCTTTAGCCCGTTTTGGTTTGTATAAAATTCCATTGGCTTTAGCCAAAACCTATAAAAAATAAACAAAAAAGGCTCTTCAATCTGAAGAGCCTTTTCATGTTGTATAGCCAATTACAGAGACTGCATGTCAATCACAAAACGATATCTGACATCACTCTTCAGCGTTATTTAGCAAGCTTTATCAATAAAGATATTTATTCTTGATAATCTACTGTCATTTGTACGGTGGATATAAAGATTCAATAGGAACGGGCTTCAGCCAAAACCTATAAAAAATAAACAAAAAAGGCTCTTCAATCTGAAGAGCCTTTTCATGTTGTATAGTCAATTACAGAGACTGCATGTCAATCACAAAACGATATCTGACATCACTCTTCAGCATTCTTTCATAAGCTTCATTAATTTCCTGCATCTTGATCATTTCAATTTCCGATACAATATTGTGCTCTCCACAGAAATCCAGCATTTCTTGGGTTTCTGCAATACCCCCGATTACAGAACCGGCTACAGATTTTCTTCCCAAAATCATAGGAACAGTATTCAGAATAGGCTCTAAACCTCCCAGATATCCTACAAGTACATGAGTTCCACTGATATTTAAAGTAGTCACATAAGGATTTACATCATGTACATAAGGAACGGTATCAATAATCACATCGAATTTTCCTTTGACAGAATCCATTTGGGCTTCATCTGTAGAAATAATAACGTGGTCAGCTCCCAACTGTTTGGCATCTTCGGTCTTTCCCGGAGTTCTTGAAAATAAAGTCACTTCAGCCCCTAATCCTTTAGCAAGTTTAATCGCCATATGGCCTAAACCACCTAAACCTACCACTGCTACCTTAGAATTTGGACCTACGTTCCAGTGTCTCAAAGGTGACCAGGTGGTAATCCCGGCACATAGAAGTGGTGCTACAGCAGCAAGGTCAAGGTTTTCAGGTACTTTTAATACGTGATCAGAATTAACCACCACTTTCTGAGAATATCCACCGAAAGTATGGCCTCCCAAGTGTTTATCATGACCATTGTAAGTTCCTGTAAATCCATTCAAACAATACTGTTCAAGATCATGCTGGCAGCTTTCACAGTGGCCACATGAATCCACAATACATCCTACACCTGCCAGATCCCCCACTTTAAACTTGGAAACCTCGCTTCCTACCTTTGTAATCTTTCCTACGATCTCGTGTCCCGGAACGGCAGGGTAGATCGTTCCTCCCCAGTCGTTTCTTGCCGTATGAAGGTCAGAGTGACATACTCCGCAATATAGAATTTCAATTTCTACATCGGTAGCGGTAATTTCTCTTCTTTCAATATTCATTTCTTTCAGATCTGCTGTGGTAGACTCCGTACCAAAGGCTTTTACTGTAAATGTGTTCATTTGATTAATTAATTTAAGTTAATAAGTTAAGTTTTATAAATTGTTATATTCGTCGTCTGTTACAGGTTCCAGCCATTCTACAATCCCATTTTGGGTATTGACATTAATGGCGATATGTGTCAATTCACTGTCAGGTGCTGCTCCATGCCAGTGGATCACATGTGGAGGAATGTTGACTACATCTCCCGGATGTAAAACCTGGGCAGGTTTTCCTTTTTCCTGGTAAAAACCTTTTCCTGAAGTTACGATTAAAATCTGTCCACCTCCATGAGAATGCCAGTTATTTCTGCACCCGGGTTCAAAAGTGACATTTCCAATCTGGCAGTTCAGTACATCTTCATTCGGTTTTAAAAGATGAACCCAAGCTGTTCCTCCAAAAAAATAATCGGAAGGAGCTTTTTCTCCTTTCGGAAAAATGTTTGTATTAAAAGTTTCCATAACGATACAAAAGTCGAAACTTTCAGATAAACAAGACTTATACAGATTACCGAATTACTTACCAATTTTACAGACTCAGTATCTGTTCTACAAGAAAGTAGTAATTTTGAATAAGATTTAAATTTATTCAATGGAAAATCAGAAGGTTGATAAAATAAAAAGTGTTTCAGATTATAATAAAATGGTGAATCACGAGACTTTACATCCACTGGTAAGTGTGGTTGATTTTTCAAAATCTGATCCCATTTGTCAGTATAAGAGAACCTATGCATTTTATACCGTTTTTCTTAAAGATGTTATTTGTGGTGATATGTATTATGGGAAACACAGCTATGACTATCAGGAAGGAACGTTGGTTTTCATTGCTCCTGGCCAGGTAAGTGGAGTTACCAATGACGGTAAACCTATTCAGCCGGGAGGATATGCGCTCTTGTTTCATCCGGATTTGATTAAAGGAACCAATCTTGGAAAACATATAAAAGATTATACTTTCTTCTCTTATGATGTGCATGAAGCCCTGCACCTTTCCGAAAAAGAAAGGGAAATCATACTGGAATGTTTTAAAAATATCAAACTTGAGCTGGAACAGTCTATTGATAAACACAGCAAGTCACTCATTGTTAATAATATTGAGCTGTTTTTAAATTACTGCATGCGTTTTTATGACCGTCAGTTTATTACCAGAGATCATATTAACCAGGGGGTGATCGGAAAATTTGAAGATCTCGTAGATGGATATTTAAAATCTGATAATCCTAAAAATATAGGTTTTCCGATGGTGAATTACTTTGCAGAACAACTTAATCTCTCAGCCAATTATTTTGGAGACCTTATCAAAAAGGAATTGGGTGTTTCAGCACAGGAATTTATCCATAACAAATTGATTGATGTAGCCAAAGAACAAATCATGGATCAGGAGAAATCGATCAGTGAAATTTCCTATAATCTGGGTTTCAAATATCCACAGCACTTTACCCGGTTATTTAAAACCAAAGTAGGAATTTCTCCCAGTGAATATAAACTTCTGAACTGATTTTCAATACAGCTTAACACCTATTATGGGGTGGGAATATAATTGTAAAGCAACGCTCAATACCATAAGTATTCTTCTCAATAGTTTGCATGATAGTTTGTTAAGCTTAGTTTTTTTAAAAAAAATGTGATTTTTCCGGTTCAATAATTTTCAATAATTTTTTATTTTTCATAACTTTAAAATAAAAAGTTTTCAGTGTTAAAATGAAATCACAACCGAATAGAACCCATGTTTTTGAAACCCGTTTTGGAAAAATTATTGCATTAAAACAAAACGGTATTATCAAGGCTAAAAGTATTCGTTATGCCCACTCCGAAAGATTTCAATTACCTGTTCCGGTAGAATCTTCAATATCAGATATTATTCCTCCTGATAAAACTCCCGTTTGTCCGCAGATATTAAGTCCGCTGGTGGAAAAGATGATTGGAGTGACAGCTGTTGAAACTTTCGAGGCCGACGAATCTACCCAATATCTTTCTGTGACCCGCCCCGAAAATACTGTTGAAAATGAAAAACTTCCTGTAGTTGTCTGGATTCATGGGGGTTCTCATGAAATTGGCTGTGGTGATATGGATACTGCTGATCCCGCAGAATGGGTAAAGGAACAGCATATTATTGTGGTAAATGTTTCATATCGTCTTGGAATCTTTGGCTTTTTAGGAGGAGATGAAAATAGACGTCCGAATCTTGGCCTGTTTGATATCATTGAAGCATTAAAGTGGATCCAAACTCATATTGCTTATTTTGGAGGTGATGCTGAAAACATTACTCTTCTGGGGCAGTCTTCAGGTGGTGATGCGATAGCCCATCTGATGATTTCAGAAGGAACGGATGGCTTATTTCACCGGGTAATTATGCAGAGTGCTCCTTTGGGGCTACGTCATAAAAGACATAAAATGTCCGCTGAATTCCTGAAGAAAACAGAAATACTGAAAGATGAAACCGATGTTTTGAAGATGGTGGAGGAGTACAGGAAATGGGTTCCTTCCGTGTTGAAGTATGGTTTGAAAGCTGCCATGCCATTTGGAACACAATATGGATTCCCGCCCCTGTGCAGAGAAGAAGACGCTGAAACGAAATGGAAAGAAAATGCCGGGAAGTATGATGTTTTGATTGGTTTGAATAAAGATGAAACAGCATTTTATCTGAAAACCTCAGAATCTTTAGGCTCCTTTTTCAGGAAGGGCATAGGATTGAAAATAATGAATAAAACAGTTAGGAAAACCACTGAGTTTATCTATGGCCACCCGGCAAAGTTATTTGCAGATAATTATGCAAAAGCAGGAGGAAATGTTTATTTGTTCAGAATTCATTCCTTGTTGAAAGAAAATTATTTGGGAGCACCACACTGTATTGATCTGCCATTAATTTTCGGAAATGAACCAGCGTGGAAACCTTCAGGGCTGCTAAAAGATATTCCTTGGGCGTATATTCATGAAAACGGAAAAAAATTAAGAGCGCTCTGGGCAGAATTTGCCCGTACCGGGAAAATATCTGACACTGCCGAAAGACCTGAAATTCTGGAACTCCGAAAGATGTAGCTATTTATCAATCTTTCAAAATCTCTACTCTTAACAAATGTTCCAACTGAAGACATACATATTCCCCTTCCCTGGAGGAGTGATGAGAATTCAAAGAATTTTTGACAGGTTGGTCAACTGTATCTTAATTTTTTTTTCTGTGAATTATATATACTAAAACATGTGATTGATATTTATTATTCATTTATAATTGTTATTTTTAATGTATATTTAATAAATAAACCATAAAAAATAGTAATTATGAAAACAAACAAAGATTTCAAAGTAAGAAAGCTTACACGTGATGAACTGAAAAGTTTAAAAGCTGGAGATTTAAATTGGGGTAAAGTATGCTGTACTTCCACCGAAGACGGGCAATGTTGTGAATGGGCCACAGATGTTTGGAATTGTAGATACATTTATTGTTAATACCGCCTCTTGATAAAATACAAGGCATACCTGGTTATCGGATCGGATATGCCTTTTTATTTTTCCTGGAAATTGAATATTATTCTGGAATCCATACACTTACATTGCCTGCCGGAACGGGAAAATCTCCCCAGCCATTTTCATCAATCAGCACTGTATCTTCAGATCTTTTCAGCAGATCATTAAACTTTTTTCCGGCATACTGTTTTCCTATTTCCATAGGCTTGTTATAGGCTTCTTTATTACTTAGAACAACAGCACATCCCGGATGCTGATCGTCTCCTTCGCGGATCCACCCGAGACAGTTGGCATCTTCGAAATAATCCCGTTGATCACCATATGCATAATTTTTTCTTGCAGTAAGAAGTTCTTCGATGCCATCCACTTTAGGCATGAAAATTTCCTGATCATTCCCGGATCCATCTTTATCGGTATAGTGAGCGCCGTACAAATCAGGATAAAATATGCAGGGATATCCGTCTTTCCGCAATAAGATCAAAGCATAGGCAATAGGTTTAAACCAGGGTTCTACCGGAGCCTCCAGGTCTTGTAAAGGTTGGGTGTCATGATTGGCAACCAGACTTACAGCATGTAGCGGATCTGCCTGGGTAAGTGTTTCATCAAAAATTCTCCGGAGATCATAAGAATCTCCTTCTTTTGAAGCATTATGAAAATTGTTCTGCAGGGAGCTATCAAAAAGGCTCATGCAGCCTTCCGTTACTTCAATATATTTCTGAAGGAGATGAAGATATCCCGGAGCCCAGTATTCACCTACGGCAAAGATATTTTTTCCTGAATTGGAACGGAGCAAAGTAATCCATTCTTTGTAAAAATCAAAAGAAATATGCTTTAAGGCATCCAGCCTCACTCCATCAAAATCGGTCTGATCAAAATACCATTTAGCCCAATCATTAAGCTCTTCCCGCACAAAAGGATTTCGATGCTCAATGTCATTATACATGAGGTAATCATAATTTCCTTTCTCATCATCTATCATTTCTTCCCAGTCATTTCCATATTCAGACTGTATTTTAAAAATATGGGATTCCATACCTTCAGCATAATCCACTCCGCTGAAACACGTGAAATTCCACTCAAAATCAGAATATTTTTTTCCTCTTCCGGGAAATGTAAATTTGGTATAAGATTCTATTTCAATAATATCAGAAATGATTTTCTCCCTGTTGTTTTCATCTACTTTTACCGCTTTAAATTTTTCAAGCTCGTCACCTCCGGCTTTATGTCCCAGAACAATATCTACAATGATTTCTATATTGTGATTTTTAAGTGCTTTAATGGCCTTTATGTATTCATCTTTGGTACCATATTTTGTAGAGACCGTTCCTTTTTGGTCAAATTCTCCCAGATCATAAAGATCATAGGCATCATATCCCGCAGAATAACCGCCATTGGTTCCTTTGTAGGCAGGGGGAAACCATACAGAAGTGATTCCTAGTTTTTCTAAATATCCGGCCTGTTTTTCTGCTTCTTTCCACAATTTTCCATCGCCTTCAGAATACCAGTGGAAAAACTGAATCATTGTTAGGTTCATATATTTGAAGATTTGGTAGATACAAGGTAACGAAAAAATATGATCTATTCATTTTCGAATTCTTCAAACGGGATCTTTAGTTGAACGGAAACCAGCTTTTTTTCCTCCGTATTGAGCTGGGAGAGGGAAAGCCCCAGTAAACGGACGGCTTTATCATAAGGACGAAGTTCCCAAAGTTTTTTTCCAACACTGAAATACTGCTCCGGAGAATTGAAATAATTTTCCCGCGTAATACTTCTTGTAAAAAGAGAAAAGTCTTTGTATTTAATTTTTAATGTAAGGGTTCTTCCAAGAATATTATTTTTCTGCAAACGCTGATGAAGTTCCTCTCCGAGACTTTCCAATTTTTCATTGATCTGCTGTTCATCAAAAAGATCTTCAAAAAAAGTTCTTTCTACAGCCACGCTTTTCTGAATGCGATGAGGTTTTACCTCTGAAGTATGAATACCCCGTACCACATTGTAATAATGGGTACCTGACTTTCCAAAAAGCTTTACCAGATCTTCCAGCGATCTTTTCTTTAAATCTTTGCCTTTGTAAATTCCTAAACTAAACATTTTGTTGGCTGTAACCTTTCCTACGCCGTAAAATTTTTCAACAGGTAATTCCTCAAGGAAACTTTCTACTTTATCAGGATGAATTGTTTTTTGCCCATTAGGTTTATTGATATCAGAAGCTACCTTTGCCAGAAATTTATTGACTGAGATTCCCGCAGAAGCGGTTAGTCCGGTTTCCTGAAATATTTTCTGACGAATCTCCCGGGCTATCAGATTGGCAGAATCCATCCCTTTTTTATTTTCAGTGACATCCAGATAGGCTTCATCCAAAGATAAAGGTTCTACCAGATCTGTATATTCATAGAAAATTTCCCGGATTTTTTTTGAAATTTCTTTATACCGGGCAAAACGTGGCGGCACAAAGATAAGATCAGGGCATTTTTCCTTTGCCGTCTTGCTGGGCATTGCCGAACGAACTCCGAATTTTCTGGCTTCATAGCTGGCTGCAGCCACAACCCCTCTATGCTGGCCTCCTACAGCAATGGCTTTGCCTTTCAGTGTAGGATTGTCATGCTGTTCTACAGAAGCATAGAATGCATCCATATCCACATGAATAATTTTACGAAGCGGCAAAGAAAAATCCATATCACAAAGATATGGATTCATTTATTTATGGTAAATTATTTATAGAAAGGAAGTTGAAGTCTTTCAGTTACGACTTCAGTCTCATAGTAAGTAACAGGGGCTCAAAACCAGCTTTTTCATACGCTTTGACAGCAGACTCATTTTCAGCATATACATCGAGTCTTACTTCCGTAATCCCTTTGGATGTTGACCAGCTAACCAGTTCATCCGTAATTATTTTATTGATTCCTTTTCCTCTGTATTCAGGTTTTACATACATAAACCCCAGGTAAGCATAGCTTTTAAAATTATTATAGTCTTTTTCTGATGTTTTGATGAGTGCGTAACCTGATGCCACAATTTCATCATCGTCTTCCACAACAATTAAAGTAGCGTCCGGTGACTGTATGAATTCATTCAGGTCGTAATAATGAATCTCACCATCAATTAATGTACTGTTAAAAGGTCGTTCTGCGAAAACTATTCCCTGTTCAAATTCTAATAAAATCTCTAAATCCTTTTCTGTAGCTTCTCTTGTAATCATGGTATAAATGGTTGAATATTTTAATACATAGTGTATCAAAAATCTTTTATTTTCTAAACTTTTGAGGGTAAAAAAGAATGGTAATTATTGTAAAAGATTATTGATGGTCTGCTGAATTTCCGGGTCTTCCGGAGAGATCGCATAATATTTTGCGATGGACGATTTCTGATCAATAACCATATATCGTGGAATCCAGTTAAGGTCCACATAATTATTGAAATCATTTTTCCACCCTGAAGCAAACCAATAATTGTTTTTGTCTTTCATATTGAATCTGACAAGACTTTTATCAAAACCTTCTTTTGATCTTTCTAATGATAAGAATACAAAATCTACGTTCGGATTATTTTTTTCTAAGACCTCGGCTTTTGGAAGTGCCTGTAAACAGTCTCTGCACCATCCTGCCCAAAAGTCAATGACTAAAACTTTTCCTTTATGCTGATCAAGAATCTGCTGAACCGTGATGCTTTTTCCTTCTTCATCTTCCAGTTTCTGCTGTAGTGCTTCTTTGGAAAATCCTGTTTTAAGAGCTGTAGGTACTTTTTGGGAATAACTTAATCCAAAAATACCTACCATAAAAATTACTAACAACTTTCTCATTTCTGACAATTTCATTTGTACAAATCTAATCAATGAAATGCAATTGATAATTGATTTTTCATGAATTAGGAAAAATTTATAATATTGATAATTTCTATGGATTTCAAACATACAGGCCGGAGTTATGGATCATCCGGTCAAATCTTTGATGGTTACTGATACGTTTTAATTAAGCCTTTCACAACAGCAATTACATTAGGCATTGCTGTATTGGCCGCATTCAGTACTTCTTCGTGAGAAACGGAAAGGGCAATGTCAGGTCCGCCAAGGTCTGTAATGACTGACATACAGAATACATCCATCCCCATGTGTCTGGCAACAATAACTTCGGGTACAGTACTCATTCCTACCATATCACCGCCAATAGCCTTAATCATACCGTATTCGGCCGGGGTTTCAAAAGTAGGTCCCTGCAGGGCTACATATATCCCCTGATGGATCTTAATATTATTTTCAGAAGCAGCCTGCTCAGCTACCCTGATCATTTCTTTATTGTAAGGCTCGCTCATATCTACAAAACGTGGCCCAAGCTCATCTATATTTTTACCCCGAAGCGGATGTTCGGGCATCATATTGATATGATCTTTTAAAATAACGATATCTGCAACACTGTAAGCAGGGTTTACCCCACCACAGGCATTGGAAAGGATAAGATTTTGAATTCCCAACAAATGAAAAACCCTGATCGGAAAAGTTACTGTTTCCATAGAATGCCCTTCATAATAATGAAAACGGCCACTCATCATCAGTACTTTCTTTCCTTCCAGTATTCCATAGATCAGCTTTCCGGTATGTCCTGCTACCGTAGTTTGTGGAAAATTTGGGATGTCTTTATACTCTAAAACATGGATGGGCTCTACTTCATTCTGTAGTTTTCCCAGTCCTGAACCTAAAACAACCGCAAAGTCAGGGGTATCCTGAATGATATTTTTGATGAAATCTGCGGTCTCCTTAATATTTTTTAACATAATCCAAGATGATTTGATCGAATTCCTCCTTTTTATCAATGAGAACATTGATAGGCCAGTAGTAAACAATATCTCTAAGGTAGTCAAAAGTTTTCAGACGCACATAATCTTTCTCTGTGGTTAATATCAGTTTATATTCCCCTAATTTTTTGTACTCTGCAACGATTTTTTTTATATCATCGTCTGTAAAGTTATGGTGATCTCTGAATTTTAGATGTTTTACTCTTTTTGAGAATTTTGCAAGGTGCTCCAGCAGTGGTTTAGGATTGGCAATTCCCGTAATCAGTAAGATATCATAATAGTTCAGGTTATTGTCAGGAAGCATTTTCTCTTTTCCGTATACATTTTCGTCGTACCCGATGGATGAGAAGAATACTTTCTGATTATAAGAAGGTCTGATTCTTGAGATATAATAGCGTTTTGTTTCTTCAGTAAGTTCGTCAGGACATTTGCTGACCATAATGATATCTGCTCTTCTAACTCCTGCTCTGGATTCTCTCAGGTCTCCGGCAGGAAGAAGGTAATCCTTAAAATAAGGATCATTAAAGTCTGTCATCAGAATATTAAACCCGGCTTTGATAGCTCTGTGCTGTAAGGCATCATCCAATACCAGTACATTAAGGTCCATATCTTCGATCACTTTTTTGGCTCCGGGAACTCTTTCTTCTGAAACAGCAATGACAAAACGGTTTTTGAAACGTTCAAAAAGCTGCATTGCTTCATCGCCCACCATCTTATAATTACTTTCATAATTGGTGACCTCATACCCTTTGGTCAGTCTTCCGTAACCTCTGGAGAGCACTCCCGTTCTGTAGTGTTTGGATAAAAACTGGGCAAGATACATCACCATCGGCGACTTTCCACTTCCGCCCACGGAGAGATTTCCGACATTGATTATCGGTGTCTTGAATTTTGTCGACTTAAAAATCCCTAAATCATACATTGTGTTTCGGATACCCGTTACCAAATGATAACCGAGGGAAAAAGGATAAAGGTACCATCTTTTCATACGATTGCAAAAATAGGAATTTTCATAAGGATTGTTGTCATATTCTCAAAGACTTTTCAACAAATATTTCGTTAAATTAAAGTATTTTTGCGGAGTTATTATACTACATTGAGATACTTTATTGAATTTTCTTACAACGGAAAGAATTATTTCGGCTACCAGATACAGCCGGATGCTATTTCTGTACAAGAAGAACTGGAAAAAGCACTTTCCACCATTTTAAGGGAAGAAATTAAAACTACGGGGGCCGGAAGAACAGATACGGGAGTTCATGCCAAAAAAATATTTGCCCATTTTGATACGGAACAGGAACTGAATGATCAGTTTCCAAGGAGACTGAACGGTTTTCTTCCTCCTGATATTTCTATTAAAAAGATTTTTAAGGTGAAGGATGATTTTCATGCCCGTTTTGATGCTACCTACAGAACCTATGAATATTATATTTCTTTGGAAAAAAATCCATTCACTCAGGAATCCGCCTGGCAGCACTGGAAAAGATCATTGGATATCGATAAAATGAATGAGGCTTGTAAGATTTTGTTTGAATATGAAGATTTTACGAGTTTCGCAAAACTAAAAACAGATAACAAAACCAATATCTGCAAAATGTATAAAGCAGAATGGGAGCAGGTAGGATCAGAACTGAAATTTACGGTTTCTGCCAATCGTTTTCTAAGAAATATGGTTCGGGCTATTGTAGGAACTATGGTAGAAATTGGGGTAGGAAAACTGAAACCTGAAGATCTTCGTAAGGTCATTGAAGATAAAAACCGTAATGCGGCAGGAACATCAGCACCGGCTCATGGTCTGTATTTGGTAGATGTAGGCTACGAATTTTAAATAAAAAAACTAAAAAACAAAATAACCATGTTATCAATTTTTATACTTATTGGTGCTTATCGGTATTATGCACAATTAGCGGAGAGATTTGGAAAAACCAAATGGCATTTCGGCCTTTTAGCGATAGGAATTTATTTGGGAAGCCAGATTGTTTTAGGAGTGACATATGGGGTCTATAAAGGACTTACAGATCCTGCTGCTTTGGAAGATGTAAACTATACTGGTTTTTCTCTGGTCAATATGATTGGCTGGGTGATTTCTATTGCTGCAGTATGGGGTATTTATCAACTTCTTGAGAAGAAATTCATGAAAGAAAATCTTCAAAAACCTTCAATTGAAATAGAAAAAATAGGGGAGGTATCTGAAAGTCAGCAAAACTAGGGAGCTATACAAAAGGCTGTGATCCATAAAAAACAGACGAAAGATATTCATACTGTAAATGATAGGTATCTGAAATTTTCTATTAGGATTTGTAAAAGTTCTGAAGCCAGTCCAATTATAAAGTCTTATTTTTGCATAGAATTTTATTTTAATTCTTTTCTTCTATTCGTACAATGAAAAAACAAGATACCTGGGGAATTATAAAAAGATTGTTCTTTATTGGAATGAAATTTCGTTCTTGGTTCATTCTTACCTTAATAATTTCTGTCATACTTTCAATTGTTTCTACTTACAGGCCATATCTTACCATGGAAGTGGTGGATAATGATATTACAAAATTGCAGGATAAAGCTGTAATGATGAAGCATATCTACATTTTGGTGGGATTGGTATTTGCAGAAACTGTTTTAAACTTCTTCTTAGTTTATTTTTCAAATTTTATCTCACAAAATGTAATTAGGGATATCAGAGAAAGGCTATATGCCAAGCTGATCTATTTCAGAACTTCATTTTTTGATAAAACACCTATCGGACAGCTGGTGACCCGTGCTGTAGGGGATGTTGAAACGATTGCAACGGTATATACAGACGGTTTCCTGATGGTTTTCGGAGATATTCTGAGGATTGTCTTTGTATTGATCATGATGTTCAGCACTAATGTGCATTTAAGTTATATCACTTTGGCTATTTTACCTTTAATGGTTATCATTACAAGGTTTTTCCAGAAAAGACTTAAAAAAGCATTTGGAGATGAAAGAAACTGGACTGCAAATCAAAACTCTTTTGTTCAGGAAAGATTGGCCGGAATGCCCATTATACAGGTATTCAACAGACAGGAATCTGAATTTAAAAAATTCGATAGTATTAATATTACCCTGAAAGAAGCATTGTTGAGAACGGTTTTTATCTTCTCATTATTCTTTCCGGTTGTAGAGCTTATTTCTTCTCTTTTTATAGGATTTATCCTGTTTTACGGAGGGTATATTACGATCAGTGCGGGGGTTGTTATTGCCTTTATTCAATATATTTCAATGCTGATCCGTCCGCTAAGACAGATCGCGGACCGTTTTAATAATATCCAGAGAGGTATTGTAGGAGCGGAAAGAGTATTGGGGCTGATGGATGAGGAAAACTCAATGCCTAATAACGGAACTGTAAAAAAAGACCATTTCGCCGGTAAAATTGAATTTCATGATGTACGTTTTGCTTATGATGAGAAACAGGAAGTCCTGAAGGGTATTGACTTTAAAGTAAATCCTGGAGAGACAGTAGCTATTGTAGGGGCTACGGGAGCCGGAAAATCTACGATTATCAGTCTGATCACAAGATTGTATGATATCAATTCAGGACAGATACTTATTGATGATGTAGATCTTAAAGATTATGAGCTTTATAATTTAAGAAGTCATATTGGAGTTGTACTGCAGGATGTCTTCCTTTTCCATGGAAGTATTTTTGAAAACCTTGCCTTTGGCGATGACAGTATTACACTGGATAAAATAAAAGAAGGAGCAAAAGAAATTGAAGTTGATCAGTTTATAGAGCAGCTGCCTGGCGGATATGATTATGTAGTAAGCGAGAGAGGTTCCTCTATTTCTTTAGGGCAGAGACAATTATTATCTTTCCTTAGAGCTTATTTATCAGATCCTAAAATTCTGATTCTCGATGAAGCAACATCTTCCATTGATCATGAAAGTGAAAAGCTGATCCAGAAGGCTACAGAAAAAATTACAAAAAACAGAACGTCAATCATTATAGCACACAGACTTTCCACTATTGAAAAGGCAGATAAGATTATTGTCATGGAGCATGGTAAAATTGTGGAAGAAGGAACACATCTTGATCTGTTGGATAAAAACGGATATTATGCTACGCTTTACAAAGCCCAGCTGCGTCATGAGGTAGAGGCGGAGTCATAAACCCAGTGCAAAGTATAATTGCTGTTTTTAAAATTAATATAGAGTAAGGCCCGAGAAAATCTTTGATTTTCTCGGGCCTTACTCATAAATAGAACAATGTGTTTTTAAAGCTTTTTAAAACTACAGAAAACAAAATTCTGAAGGGTATTGAAAGGCGTGATATGATCTTCCGTGATGCATTTTATTTTTTCAAATCCGGATTTGAATGTTTCGGCCAGAGATTTTTCATCATATTGCCGGATATCCAGTCCGCTGCATTGAGTAGGTCCATTTTTAGAAAAGGTTCCAAGGATCAGGAATCCTGTTATATTTTTTTCTGCAATATCGCGATATTTTGAAATCTGCTCCGGAGTTGTCAGAAAGTGAAAGGCAGCCCTATCATGCCAGATATCATACGTTTCTGTAGGCTCAAATGCTGTAATATCAGCAGCAATCCATTTCACTTTATTGGCAGCATCTCCCAACCTGTGCTTTGCCTTTTCCAATGCGTTGGCAGAAATGTCGAGCACTGTAATATTTGTATATCCTTCTTTGAGGAGAAAGTCTACAAGATTACTGTCTCCACCACCTACATCAATAATGCTGGCATCTTTTCCCAATCCCCCCGAATGAATGAAATCAAGGGAAGTCTGTGGTTTTTCCTGTGTCCAGCTTACCTGATCAGGATTTTTTGTTTCATATACCTTCTCCCAGTGGATTTTATTTTCTGAAAAACTCATAAGTCCTGTAGTTGATTATTGATTTCTTCAAATTTATTAATTAATCCATTAAGTTTTGCCTCTTGTTTTTTTATCGTTTTAGGCCTTATATAAAACCAGTTGAATCCTATCCATACTATCATAAGGGTGTATGCCAGTAGCGCGTAAAAGGATGTCATCTGTAAAGTATATTCATACATATAAAGACAGATTCCCAGAAACAGCATGATAAAATATACATTCAGCATGGTTGTCTGTATAAATTTCTGTTTATTTTTCACAGAATACAGACTCTGCAGGTACTGGCTGTTGGATTGAGTATTGTCAATGGTATAAAAAATCATAAACATTTTATTATAAGCCAATAAGAAGATGACCATGGCCAAAATAACAAGTATAATTCCTGCTTTTGTAGTCATAAGCTGAGGCTGAAATTGATACCAGATGAAGGCAATACCTATGGAAGTTACAATCAATAAAACATTCATGATGATGATCTTCCGAAGGGTTTCATTCTTAAACTTTTTCAATTTGCCAAGAAGTTCTTCCAGATTAGGTTTATTGGAGGTTTGCTGTTTCCATATATTTTTGAAATCTATATTAGTATCCATTTTCTTTAAACTTTTGAGTTAATTTTTCTTTTATCCGGTGAATCTTTACCCTGATATTAGATTCTGAAAGCCCAATGATATGGGCAATCTCAGCCTGCTTTACTTCTTCCAGTTCCAGGGAAATAATGATACGGTCCGTTTCAGGAAGTTCTGAGATAAACTGATAAAGCAATTGTATCTGAGGCTCCAGCGACTCCTGTTTTTTCTCTTCCAGATTAATGGGCAGGTCTGCTTTGGCAAATCTTTTTTCTTTTTCCATCTGACGCAAGCAATTATTGGAGGCAATCCTGAAAATCCATGTTCCTACACTGGATTCATTTCTGAATTTCGGAAGCTGCTGCCATACTATAATAAAGGTTTCCTGAGCCAGATCCTGAGCAGAATCGGTATCATTGACATATCCCATACACAAACGGAATATTTTCTGCCAGTACAGTTCATATATTTCTTCAAATACCATTATTTCGTAGACAAGAAGTTGTTCAGCTGATTAAAATACCATTCTTTATCATCATACATAATAAAGTGTAATCCCTTGGAAGCATATTGCATATTGGCATTTTTCAGATTTTTATATTGGGCTTCGATAGCCGGTTTAAAATTGACAAAATAAGATTCCAGCAGGATAAGAGAAGGGCAGTGTATATTTTTTATTGTTTCTCTGAGATCTGTATTGGAGAAATCACAGTATATACTGGCAAATGTTTTTCTGTCTGATTTCATACTCCAGTTGATTACGGTTTCCTGCATAGAAGTATCTGCCATTAGGCGAGGGATGGATTGGGTCTGCATTTGGCGGAATTGTTCATCTGTCATGGCGGTTAATTTATTAACGGTTGCTGAACAGTCATTATTTTCTTTAGATGTAAAATTGGGATTGGATAGGGCAGCCAGACAAGGCAGCGTATCTACAATAATAATTTTACCCGGAAGCTCAGGATAGTCAGCGGCGATAGCCAAAGCCAAAGCTCCTCCCATACTGTGTCCGATGATAATAGGTTTTTCAATATTTGTATCCTTTATAAAGGCTGCAATTTCTTTTTCCCAATTTTTAAAACTGGCATCAGTTTCTGGCTTTATCCCTGCAAATCCTGCCATGGTTAAAGTATAGCACGTATAATTTTTTTCAAATTTTGCTGTAGTTTCATTCCAAACATCTCCTGAAGAGGCGAAACCTGGAATAAAAATTAAAGACTGTTTACCCTTTCCTGTTTTCTTAACTTCAAATGAATATGATTTTTCCTGACCAAATATATTGCATAATGCTGCAAAAAATAACATGATGATAAGAAGGAATGTGAATTTTTTCATGGTTTCTAAGGTTTTAAGGTTTATTTGTCTTTTAGAGACGAACCTTTTGAAAATGTTACAATATTTTTTAATTATTTTTTTTAAAAAAGTATTTTTTGCTGTGAAGCCTTTCCTAGAGCGAAACCTGAAAAAAAATTCTAGGTTCTCGATTTTAAAATCCAGAGATTTTCTCTTCATTGAGAATCTTTTTCCACGGATATATGTATTCTATTATTTTTTTGCTCTTTTTTAGATTATAGAAATAAATATATCTTTTGTGTTTTTGTTGAATAAAATAAAAAAATAATGACCTGAAGGTGTTTATATTGATAAAAATTACTAAATTTATTAAATATTTAAGACGATGCCTTGCATGTCATAGGGGTATCACGTAAAACTGGAATTTTTAATTAAAACCCAAAACATATAAATGAGTAGTAGTATCCAAGATGAATTTAAAGTCTTTAAAGACGAACTGAAAAAACTTAATATTGAAGTTCAGAAAGTAGTAAAAGTAGGAAACGGAAGCATGGATTTCCATGAAGTTTTCTACAAATCGCCAAGATATGAAGAGGTGAAAAGTGTGTATGTCCAGCGACACAATCTGGACAGTATGATAGAAAAATTCAAACAAGCTTACCATTAAAAATATAACCGGCGCCTCAGATTTCTGAGGCGCCGGTTTCTTTATGCTGATTCTATTAATCTTTATCCAGTGTTGAGTTTTCTTTGGTGTCTTTCATCCTTGAGTAGACTACCAGAGAGAAAAAGATACATGCTGTGATATACCAGTAAAAATAATCTTCACTCCCCACTTTTTTAAACCAAAGAGCAATATACTCTGCTGTTCCCCCAAAAATGGCCACTGTAAGAGCATAAGGAAGACCTACTCCAAGAGCCCGGATTTCGGAAGGAAAAAGCTCAGCTTTCACTACAGCATTGATAGAAGTATAGCCGCTTACAATAATTAATGCCGCCATAATCAGAAAGAATGCTCCCCATATAGAGGTAGTGGTGCTAAGTGCGGTAAGAAGAGGAACGGTACATAACGTTCCCAAAATACCAAAACCCAGAAGAAGAGGGCGTCTTCCAATTCTATCTGATAATGCTCCAAATACCGGCTGTAGACAAGCAAATATGAATAATGAAATAAATGAGACTAAGGTAGACTCTTCTTTGGTAAGATGAACCGTATTAACCAAAAACTTCTGCATATAAGTCGTATAGGTGTAGAAAGCCAGGGTTCCGCCCAGGGTAAGCCCTACCACCGTAAGAAGTGCCTGCGGGTGCTTCAAAAGTTCGCTCACAGTACCTTTTTTCTTTTCACTGACTTCCTTTTTGTTTTCAAAAGCTTCAGTTTCATGGAGGTTGGCCCTCAGGTATAATGCAATAACGGAGAGCAAAGCCCCTATCACGAAAGGAATTCTCCAGCCCCAGTCTTCCAGCTGTGCCTCTGTAAGCAGTAGTTTTTGCAAGATAAGCTGAATTCCCAAGGCAATAAGCTGTCCTCCGATTAATGTCACATACTGAAAGCTTGAGTAAAACCCTCTTCTGTCCTGAGTTGCCATTTCGCTGAGATACGTGGCGGAAACTCCATATTCACCTCCCACACTCAATCCCTGAAGAAGTCTTGCCAGAAGCAGTAATAAGGGGGCCAGAATTCCTATGGATTTATAGGTTGGAGTAAGGGCAATAAGCAGTGATCCAAAAGACATGAGTAATACCGAAAGTGTCATCGCTTTTTTTCGTCCTATTTTATCAGCTATGCTTCCAAACAGCCATCCTCCAATGGGTCGCATCAGAAACCCGACAGCGAATATCCCTGCTGTATTCATCAACTGTGCATTGAGATCAGAATCCGGAAAAAATGAATGCGAAAAATAGATGGCAAAGGCTGCATAAGCATACCAATCGTACCATTCTACAAGATTTCCAATAGAGCCGCCTACAATGGCTTTAATCCTTTGGCTGGTGGTAATTTGTGATGTATTCATATTTTTTATTTGCCCAAAAATCCCGATATAATGAGTGCCAATATACAACTTTCAGGAAAAATTAAACCGCCCTGAAAAAAGAACGGTTTATATCTTCTATTTTGTTGTTTTTTAAAACCTGTACCCCAAAGAAAGACCGCTTCTGAAACCTGCCCATGGGCCATCAACTTTTATTTTTGCACCATTGGCATTGGTTTCTACGGTATAATCCACGATTGGAATATCTAGCTTTTCTATTTCTTTTTTTAGCTGTGCCTGCATATCGGGAGTCAGCACAAAGTCGCTGGACATGGAGAAGTCCCCTTTTCCACTTCCATAGTGAGCCCCGGCAATCCAGAGATCAAGTACCAGATTTTGACTTTTAGTAAGGAAAAACTGTACTCCAACCATGAGGCCGCCACTGTTTCCATTGGTTTTTCCCTGCCCTTTAAGTGGAATCTGATATGTATTTCCATCAGGACCTTTATAATCGTAATAAAAATCAAAGGTATTGGATGAAACATCAGAGTACCGGTAATACGGAGCAATATAAAATCCTTTTCCATATCCCTGTCCGATATAAAATCGGGGTTCTATTGTAAAGTTGGTCGCTTTTATTCTCAGATTCTGAAATCTTTTTTCGTCTTCATCCTTAAGAAAAGCATTGATAAAAGGAACTTTTCCTTCCGGCATGGTCCCAAATCCAATGTTTACTGAAAACCACTGGTTAATGGCTCTTTCATAGGACAGGTTAATATTTCTGAATGCATAGGCGGTTACATTCGTTTTGATAATATTCATTTTTTCTGCCGAGATGTTTTGATCTTCCTGAGCTGTTGCTTCTGAAAACACTAGACCAAGGAGGAGTATAACTGCTTTTTTCATGATCTTATATTTTGTGGTGTAAGGTGATACCAGCAAAAAACGGGCTGAATTTAACATAATAATATCGATTATTAGAAAAAACATAACAGATTGCAATGATTTAGTTAATTATTGGTTCTGATACAGAAGATAAATGTAATAAATATAAGACTTGTGCTGTCTTATCTGTATTATTGCATTTCTGATATGAAAAAAACTATATATACCGTGCTTGTACTTTGTGGAACTTTTATGTTTTCGCAGGAGAAGGTGAATGATACTGTTAAGGGAGCGAAGACCGAAGAGATTCAGGAAGTTATTGTAAAGGCACAACGTAAAAAGCAGTTTGCAGATAAAGCAGTCTATACTTTTGACAAAGAAGCTCTGGAAAGAGCGCGTTATGCAAAAGATCTGCTTCGTACACTCCCGGAGCTGCAGCTTGATCCTGTAGCCAATACGATTACCAGTACAAAAGGAGGAAGTATATTATTTCTTATTAACGGAATTGAAGCTACGGATTTACAGATCCGCAGTGTAGCCCCCATTGAAGTGGTAAAAGTGGAGTATTATGATATTCCACCGGCAAGATGGGCAACAAGAGCAGATACCGTTGTTAATATTCTGACAAGATCTACGGAAACGGGTTATGTTTTTGGAGCTGATGTATCTTCAGCCTTGAATACAGGGTTTGTAAATGGCGCTGCCTATGCCAATTATACCAAAGGGAAAAATAATTTCGGCCTTGAATATTCCCTGAATTTAAGAGATTACGATGACAGAAGAGTAAACAGTATTTATGACTACCAGCTGAATGGAAAGCATTACCGTTCCGATGAAAACAGAACGGATCATTTTGGATATACTTTTCAGAATGTAGCATTACGTTACACCAGACTGGTTCCTGATCAGTATGCTTTCCAGGCGAAGTTGAATATGGATATTTTCAGCAGGTTTTCAAAAGGAGTAGGACAAAGTATTTTTACAGAAGATCATGCAAGTGAAGAACATGCCATGTTTAAAAATAACGGTTCAGATTATGTGATTCCTAAACTGGATTTATATTATTCAAAGAAAATAGGGGAAAAGGATGAGCTGAGTATTAATGTGGTAGGATCTCACTATACTACCAATACATCAGAAACGGCAAAAGAATGGATCGTAGGTTCCGGGCTTTCGGTATATGACAATGATATGACACTGAAAGCCAAGCAAACAAGCATTGTGGGAGAGCTTGCCCATGCTCATGATTTTGCAGCAGGAAAGCTTTCATCAGGATATCGTATTTCAAGATCTTCCATTTCCAATGACCTAAATAATCTTGCCGGCTATTCTCAGTATAGTGTTACCTATCTTGAACAGTATTTTTACACTGAGTTTTCAGGAAAAATTGAAAAGTTTACTTACCGCCTTGGTGCCGGGCTTACCAATATTCACAATAAAAGTGCTGAAAATACCTTTGATGAATGGACTTTTACTCCCAAAGTGATTTTAGGGTATCAGCTGAAAAACAATCAAAGTCTCCGTTTTACAGGAAGCTACAGCCCAGTAAGTCCTTGGAGTAATGCATTGAGCAGTAATGTGGTACAGTTGGCTCCGAATATTGTACAAAGGGGAAATCCTTTTTTACAATCTCAGCAGGTTTTTTCGAATACATTAACGTATTCTTTTAATAATAAGCATTTCGATTTTAATGCGGCTTTATTTTACCGGTATACGGATAGGGTGATTAACCAATATTATGTTCACGATACCGCATTGGGTGGATATGCACTGACCTATGAGAATGGAAAAAACGGGCAAAGGTATGGTGTACAGCTGACAGGATCTTATAAACCATTTGGGAACAGTCTGCTTGTCATAAAAGCAGTGATAACGCCCACTTCTGAAACGGTAAAAACAAGTGCAGACGCTTTGATTAAAAATAATTATCTAGGAAACTATTTTGTGCTGTCTTCGGAGTATAAAGCTTTTTCACTTCAATATCAGTTCAATATTCCAGTGTACAGTCTTAGTGGAGCTTTCCTCAATACCAATGAAAACCAGAATAATATTTTTGTAAGTTATAAGCATAAGAACTGGACCTTCTCTACAGGGATGTATTGGATGGGAATGCCTTCAGAATATAAAACGAAAAGCCTTCCGGAAAGTCTTGTAGACTACAGGGTTCATACACAGATTATGAATAATAAATCGATGTTTGTTTTGGGGCTGAGCTATGATTTCTCAACAGGAAAGAAAACTGAGCTTCAAAGAAAACTTAATAATGAAACAGCTCCGGCTGCTACTTTTTAAAATACCATTGACCTATAAAAACAGCCGGCTGATACAATCAGCCGGCTGTTCTGTGCGTTAAATATATTTTATTTTAGTTGCTGATGATCATTTTGCGGTAAGCATAAATATCTTCAATGGTTACGACGGTCATCCCTTTTCTGGAGGCAAAATCCACAATTTCGGGAAGTCTTGCCATAGAACCGTCTTCATTGGTTAATTCACAAAGGACAGCATCGTCCCCAAGGTTAGCCATTTTTACAAGATCTACGCTGCCTTCTGTATGGCCTCGTCTTTCAAATACTCCGCCTTTTTTGGCTATTAAAGGAAATACATGCCCCGGGCTGGCAATATGTTCAGCCTGAGCATTGGCAGCAACAGCTGTCCTGATGGTTGTCACACGGTCTTTGGCTGAAACACCGGATTCGACACCCTCTTTAGCTTCAATGGTAATGGTGAATGCCGTTTGATTTTTTGAATTGTTGTTTTCCACCATGGGACGTAAGTTGAGATGCTTACTTTTTTCTTCAGAAATACATAAACAGACAATACCGCTGCATTCGCGGATCAGAAGTGCCATGTCTTTTTCTGTAATAGTGGAAGCGGGATAGATGATATCGCCTTCATTTTCACGGTTTTCATCGTCTACTAAAAGAATACCTTTTCCCTGTTGTAATGTTTGAAGTGCTTTTTCTACACGTTCTTTGGAGGTAGCTCCGAATTGTTCTAATAATTTTTCCATGTTATTTTACTTTTAAAAGTTAAAATAGTCTTCGGTACATGGAAATGAAATACGACACACTAAGAGTCCATAAGGAATCTTACTGATCATCTCATTTTCTTCTCCCATCCAGACTTTAACTGTCGGTTTTGGAATTTCACCAAATCAGTCCCTTCAAATGAAAGGAGTCGCGGACTATAACCGCCGGTAGGGAATTACACCCTGCCCCGAAGAAAACTTATACTAAGTTTTGCTGTATGTTTTAATTTAAATTTTTATTTCATTGAATCGTATTTAACGCACAGGCCGCTAATTTCGGGAAGTTTTTTGAATTGGAGAAGAAATTTCTGATACTTTTTATCAATCTATAAGGAGCATCTGTGACGATGTCCCTTATAGATTTCTGAAGCTTCTTTGTCTTAGTTTTCATATTCTTTTAAATAAGAAACCCATTTTTTTTCAACGAGATCAGATAAAGAGTTTGCTATTTTAATGAGCTTGGGAGGTTGATGTTCATGAGCGAGAATGTACATTTTCTGACTTTCCCAATGGTACAACAACTGATCTCCATCTCCATGGATCCAAAATTCTCCCAAGACCAGATAGGTTTTATTTTGAATGATTTCAATATCGAGTTCCTCGAGATCAATGGTTAGCCCCTCAAGTTCCAGCCTGGATATATTTTGATAGAATAAAATCAGATCTTCCGGGAGCTGTATTGAAAGTTCCTTTTCTTTGTTTTGAATACGCTGCGGGTCTGCCCCTTTTTCAATATGATCAGAAGTACTGTAGGATTTTGTGAGTTGTTTAAGGAATCTTGGATAGATGTCTTTTAAATGCCCAAATTGACTTTCTACTGTTTTTTGAAGCTGACGTTCTTTCTCTTTTTCTGCTTTACAAAAATCATTGAATTCTTTTTCCCAGCCTTTTTTATAAAGATCAGACAGGTTGGTATTTATTTTTTGTAATTGGAGCCAGTCAAAAGCAGCCAGTTGTCCAATATATAGATTTCTGATATCACTGAAGCTATCCCTGGGTTTCATACCAAGGAAAGCTCTTCTTCCACATATTTTTTCCACACTTTCTTTATGTTGTGTGAACCAGTGCAGCCATTCCTCAGCACTAAGTTTTCCTTCGGATAAACGGATGAGTTGTTCAGTTATTTCTTCTAATGTCATCAATGTAAAAATTATTGTCTCAATATTTTCTCCATTTTTTTCCCCTTGGCCAATTCATCGATGAGTTTATCCATATACCTGATATTTCTCATCAGTTCATCTTCAATTTCCTCTACCCGATATCCACAAATGACGCCTTTGATCAAAGAAACATTAGGGTGGATCTGAGGGGCCTGTTCAAAAAATGTTTTAAAATCAGTTTTTTGATCGAGGTGGTCCTGAAGTCCCTGTTGGTCATAGCCGGTCAGCCAGCAGATAATCTCATCGACTTCTGATTGGGTACGGCCTTTTTTTTCGCTTTTTGAATATAGTGAGGATAAACACTGGCAACAGATGTAGTAAATATCCGGGTGTTTTGCATGGCTCTAAAATTTAGATTAATTTCTTAAGTACTTTATCGAGTATGGTATTGAACTCATCGGGTTTTTCCAGCATAGGATAGTGTCCAACTTCTGTGATGGTTACATAATCGTAGTCTTTCAGATACTTACGGTTGTTTTCGGGATGGGTAGGCGAGGCATCCGAGTTAATGGCAACCACCGGTACCTGAATCTGTTCCGCAATTATTTTAAAATCTGTTTTATATAAAGGGTTGAGTAGATTAATGGCTGCTTCCGGTTCGTTTTGAAGAAACTCATAAGACAGTCTTTCTTTTACTGAAGCAGGTGTTTTTTCTGTAAATAAATATTGAGGAAGAATATTTTCCACGGCATTTTTAAAATCATGACGGTAATGGGTAAACAAAAACTGTTCAGCCTGCTCTTCTGTAAAAGATTCATCTAAATTTTTTAGGGTATCAATTAAAACAAGGGCTTTCACCTGTGGGATTTTCAATGCTGCTTCAAGGACATAAGCTCCGGACATAGAGTGGCCCACAAGAATAATATCTGAAGAATGAATTTCATCAGCTACAGCTTTAATATCATTAGCATATTGTTGGCTTGTCCAATCCTGTCTGGAGGCATCAGATTTTCCATGTCCGGCTAAATCAAGTTGTACAATATGGTATTGATCTTTAAAATATTCCTGCTGGCTTTCCCACCATTGGGCATTTCCCAACCATCCATGTATAAAGATGACTGAAGTTTTTCCGCTCCCGGATTCTTTATAATAAATTTTTTGTCCGTCCGCTGATACTGCATATTTTTCCATGTAATAAGTTGTAATGATTTATAGTTTATTGTGAAATAGAAATAAAAGGTTCAGGATCTGAAACTTACCATTTCCAGGCCTGTGGTTCATCTTTCCAGATCAGTAATCTGAATTCTTCATAATGTTTGCCGTTACCTATAATATGAGTGTCTCTTTGACCTTTATTAAGTGTTAGTTTATGTAAAATCCCTGAATGGGCAGCTACCCAAAGTGTTTCCCCATTGTCTGAAACAGTCATTCCGGAAATTGTGGAGCCCAGGAAATATCTCCAAAGCTGATTTCCGTTGTTATCAAATGCTTTGATATAGCCATAGGCATCCCCCAGGATATAATGGTCTTTTGTAGCTACTCCTGCATAGACTCTCATCTCTTCATCAATGAAAGTGAAATCATCACTTTCGGTATACGCCTCGATATCTGCTCCTATATACTGATCTGAATTGATACCAATGGTAATACCATTATAAAAGTGGCAGGAATTGGTGATTAGCTGGCTGTCATCTTTTGCAAAGAGACAAAAATGAGGATAGGAAGATTGGGGCCCAATGGCTCCTAATGTATTTCCTTCTGCATCTAATATCCTGTGATCATAGCCCTGATCACCCACAGCAATATAAGTATTGTCATGTGATAAGGCTGCGTTTTCCATATCGATTTGCGAAGTCCAGTCTTCATCATTGTCTTCATTGATTGGGTGAATAAGTTTTTTGTCTTCTTTAGAGATCAGATAAATCCCGTTTGAAGAAACTACAAGAACTTTATTTCCATCATTGAAGGGTGTCATCTCTGTAATTCCGGAATCTTCGGTTTCACTGAGCGTAAACTCATTGATGATTTCGCCGTTCCAACCTTTATAAAGAGATATTTTTCCGGGAGTGGCTAAGGCAAAAATATTTCCCTGTTTAGATTTTCCAATAGCGTGAATAGACTCATCCAGTGTTGTGATGTTATTCTGATCAAGAACATAGGCCTGTCTTTTTTCATAAGAGGTACCGGTAAGGAAAACAATTTTCTGATCACTAATGAAGTGTAGCTGCTCAATACTTTGAGATTTTTCTTTCATTAATGGAATAATTGGACTGTGTGCCGGAGGAAACTGCTCTCTGAATAGCTCTGTTTCACCATTTTGATTGGCCGCTTTAAGTAATTCAAAAACTTCCAAGGCCAAATGGGCTCTTTTATCTTCCGGTTCTTCACCTTTCCAGTTTTCCCAGCCGTTTTTTTCGCCAAACTCAACCATTTCATTAATTTCTTTAGCATAGCGTTCTCCATTCGAGAACCATTCTTTTTGGATCGTAGTATTGTACATTGAAAAGTATATTTTATGATTTTGTTATTCTGACTGATCATCTGTAGAAGATGTAAAGGTGTATCAGAAAATAACAGATGATCTCAGAGTAAGTAAATATAAATATTTTTATTTGAAAGAAGTTCGTTTTTGATGTTCACCCCAGATTTTTATACTGCTTCCTTTTAGCAATGACGGATTAAGTGTACCCTTTTTTTTGGCAATAAATTTAAAGCTCATGGTGCTGAGTTTTTCTTTAGGATTAAATAATAACTTCTCCCATGCTATCTGATATTTCCCATCAGCATTAATTTTTATAGTGTCTGTAGGCCCCTCTATAAAAGAATGAATGTTAGTATTCTGCTTGTTTTCTACTTCAACACTTTTTGAGATGTGGAGCGTGTTGACATCATACAGGTTTGACCACTGTATAGAAAAGTCCTGGTTCAGAGAAGCTTCTTTGTTATAGATAATATTATTGGGACTACTTGTGGCAAGCACGGGAGCATTTCCGAGAAAGAACTTTTTGCCATTGGCCAATTGTATCTGAAGATCATACTGTCCGTTTTTGGGCTGTACATGTTCAATTCGGTAATAGTAATTTTTGCTATAATGTAAGTTTTGCATGATTTGGTAATCTGTTTCCTTTTGATTGACCCAAATGTTGATAGACTCGTTGCCTATCTCTTTATTTTTTTTATCATATAAAATGACAGTAATGATATTATCGTTTTCATCTGTTAAGCTTTGATAAATTTCAATTTCCGCCTTTACCTCAGAAATAACTGTGATTTTTGAAGCAGGTGCCGGCCCGGAACATGAGTACAATAGAAAATAGCTGCAGAATAGCAATACTGAAAACCTGATCATATGCATCGTTTATTTAATTTTTATTTACCTTCACTATTATATTTTTCAATTCAAAAGGGATTCTCCTGATGGATTGCTCATTTTCTATCATGAGCTCCACATTGGTTTGATCTTTCTCAGAAGAAGACATGTCACGCTTTAATTTAACCAGTTTATAGATGATACCCGTACTTTTATCACGTAAGGTTAAGGTATTGTACCCGGGATCCATATTGTCGTTGATGAAATATACAAGTTTTTGCTTATTGTTATACCTGTACGCATACATAATATCAAAGCTTTCGAAGTCTATTTTTGTATAGTCTTTATCATCATCCAATCTATATTTGAAATCAGGAAAAGCTTTGTTGATGGCTGTGGAATCCAGGATGCTAAAATAAAGGAGTGGATTTTTTTCTGTTATTTTTTTATCAATCAGGTTCGTATTTCGGACAATATTTTTAAGAGGACCTAAATTAAAGTATGAATTGTTTGCTGCTGATGGAGTAAAATAATTAAGGATTCCGGTGATGTCTATTGTTTTGAACTTTTTATCAGGAACGTAAAAATGTTTTATTTTATTTGTCCCATTGTTATAGTTATAATTTAAGGGGTATTCTTTACTTTCCTTCAGCATGTTCTTTTTATCATCTGTAACGATCATAGTATCCAGATCTATCAGGTCAAATTTACCGGTTGGTTTATTTATTTCTATCCCGATCTCAATAAAGTCCTCATGTTGAGAAGCATGGGATAAAGTTATTTTATCCTGCGATAAACACGGAATATAAAGAAGGGTAAAAAGAATAAAGAGATAGTTTTTCATGATTTGCCGGCTTAGGTTTTCTGTAGTAAGGTACAAAACATTTATCCACTTCTCCTGTGATGTCTATAAAAATAGATTCAGGTTATTGATAATCTCAAAACTAGGATTGGTCAGATTTGTGGATAACTTATCCACAGTGTGTAAAACGTATCTGTCAATAAACTGTCTCATAGCCTATGTTTTAGGATGTTTTTCAGTAGGCTTATTATGAGGTAATAAAAAAGTTATCCACATTTTATTCACATGGATTGATGGGTTTGTAGAAATGTAATTGTAATGATGTGGAAGACTTTTTCCTGTTCTATTTAAAGTTATCAGTCTTCAATCGCTTCAATTCCTTGCCTTTTAAGTTCTTCAAGATGCTTTTTCATGTGGGCAAGCTGCTCCTGCGAATGCCCTTTCCAGTCGGTAACTTCTCCAATTACCCTGAGCGGATGTTGGGAACGGTAAGATTTTGTAGGATTTCCCGGAAATTTTTTATCCGTCAGGTTAGGATCATCTTCAATACTCCCTGTAGGCTCTACCTTATAAATTCTTTCTTTTCCTTCTCCCTGAGCCAGCTCTGCACCCCATGTGGCAGCCTCCAGAGTTGCTGTAAGATAAATGTATTTTGCCTTTCTCCCCGTACCATAATTGGAGCTGAAACCTACTTCGATGAGGTCTCCGGTGGTAAGATCTGCTTTGGTCCCGTGGTAATACACGGGAGCTTCTTCGGAAATGTTCATAGGTATTGATATTTTTTATGAGAGCACTTAAAGAAATTATTTTTGATCTTTATAAATATTCCAGAAATTAAAATCTGTCATAGGAGCATCTGTTATTCCTATATTTCTTCCCATTGTTACAATCTGTCCGCGGTGAAAAGTTCCATGTATAATAATGTGTTGAATATATTCATACTTTGTAAAATCACATTGGAACCACTGAGATTCAATCTTTATATTTTTTTCCAGATCTTCTTCAGATAAGTTTTCCACATAATCCACAAGTTTTTGTGAATTGTTTCTTAAGGCGTTAAAAACCTCTTCTCTGCTGTCTGCAGCTGACGTTTGAGCAAAATCAAAGTTATTGTTTTCAGAAATATGGCTCCACCAGTATTCCTGTGTCTGCCAGATATGGTGTAAGGTTTTCAGGATGGTCGGAAAACTGGAAATGGTTTCCTGGTTAAGCTGTTCATCAGATTTTGTGGCTAACCAGTCGAGATATTTGTTGAATACCCAATTGTTGTACTGAACGCTTTTGGTGACTAATGTTTTTAAGCTCATAATAGTTTATATTTTGGTTGGTTTTTAAATTCAATTTCTCAATAATACTTACAGGCCAAAATGTCGGTCATTCTCTATATTATCGGGATTAATAAGCGCTTTATTGGTATATGTTGCTGCTTCAAATTCACTAATATTAACGGAGAGAAAAGAAATATCCGGGAGCAGTTTCGTAAGTTGGGATGTAATTTGTTTTGAAAGATGGGCTTTCTGTTCTGTATGACGTCCTTCCATAATAAAGCCGAAGACGTGTAAAAAGTTTGTTTTATTTTTTCCCAGCTGGTAATATTGATAGGGCTGAATCCTTACTTTGATATCATTGGGTGCAAAAAGTCCTGTGGAATCAGCAGCATGGTATACTGTATTCATGATTTCATCAGGGGTGTTCTGCTGAAATATATCCTGTGAACAATCTATGATAAAATGAGGCATGGCAATTCAATTAATTAGTTTTGGTTGGGTTGTATACTTTCGAAATTAATAAAAAAGACAATATGAAAAATACGATTTGTAAAAAAAGGAAAAGGTTTTTTAAGATTGTAGAATAAGGGTGCTGAACATCACTATGTATTAAATTTCAGCTTTTTATTCTTCGTGTTTTAGTTTTTCAAGCAATAATTTTCCAAATGGTGAGATTTCATAGCCAATAGAGTGACTGATAGTCAACCCCAAATTTTTCAATTTCCGGATATTGGGCTTTACCCATTCTTTTTCGAAGCCTGTCAGCTTTGCAATACCTGCCGCCTGTAGTTGGGGATGATTTTCTATTGCAATTAAAACGGCTTTTGTCCAATCCCCCTGCTTACTGAATTGATCCAACCGTCTAAGCTTTTCTTTGAGTTCAAGGTATTTTTCATCAGTAAGATCAGTCTGTTCCCGTACATCTATTCTTGGGTCTTCAGAGTAATAGCTAACAGATATTTTAAAGATAGGTATTCCAATAGCACCAGGAAAGGAATCGAGCAAGTGTTGTTTGTTTTTGAAACCGGCGTTTATGGAATCTTCTTCAGAAATATCCTGCTCCTCTACTATTTCAATGTCGCCAATTTTTACTACTCCTACAGATGTTTTTATTAAGGAACCCTTTTTTACAGCTCCTTTTTTCCATTTCCGAAAAGCTAAACTGATACTTCCGGATTTAATACCCTGTAGATGTATTTCTTTAAACAACATAGTTTAATAGTATAACTTATTCAAAATTAAGTGTTTTTGGCCAGATAATGTGAAGGTTTTTTGGGCGTATAAAAAAGATCGTTCCTGATTTTAATCAGAAAATTTTGCTCAGAGAGAAGTATTTAGAAACAATTTGTTTTCTATATACTCAATATTATACTTTCCATACATCTCTTTGATTTCGTTAAACCATTTTGATTTTTTAAATTTTTCAGGACTAATTGTAGACGGTACAGAATTAGAATAATACACCTGTTTGTCTAGCAAAAGTTTAAAACGAATCCGAGTTTGAAACTCGCCGGAATATCTTTGAGAAGATAGCCTCATTATGTGATGGGGAAGAAAATCTATTGTTTTATCATAACTATTACCACAGGTAGAATACCCCCAAAATTCGATGGGTTGCCATTGTTTATCTTTGGTCAAAGCTTCCTGAATAAGATATAAACTATTGTCCTGCGGAATTAGCTTTATGTTTTTATTGTGGTTGTTTTTTATATAAATTGAATAAATAGAATCATTTTCTGTATTAATAATGAGCTGAATCAGATTTTTTTCATTTTTAGGAAATAATTTTTTAATGTTTTGATCAGCAACAAAATGATAATCAATACTGTTTTGATTAGTAAACATCTCAGTAGATAAATTTTGTGCACTGAAATCTTGATTCAAAAACAATTGAATAACAATAAAGATCTTCAACGTGCTTAGGTAGTTTTTCATAAATAGATTATTTACAGGATGATAATCTAGGTTAATAAATAGACCATTAATAAAATCATTTTTTTAACCTCTTTTAATCTATAGATTTTCGAGTGGAAGTTATTAACCGATAGGCTAATATATCATTAATTTCAAAGGCTTTTTTAGGATATACAAAACCTTTTTTAACTTTAAAATAAGGCCATGGGTAGTAAATTTCTTGGCATTTTTTATCACAATTTCCAATGTTAATTTTTATAGAATCATCTTGATTGATATCTATAGTTACAAACTTTCTCCATAGGTCTAAATGATTATCTGAAATGATAAAGCTTAATATTCCAACCCATTTTCCATTAATTTTATAAACAGGATCATAGGTGTATTTTTGATGAAAGAATTTTCCGTCTTTATTTTTAGAAATATAAAGTATTACATTTTCAAAGCTTTCAAATCCGGGACGGCCATAATGATCATAGGTGTTAAATTCAATTGTTTTTTCAGGTAAATTGTTTTTCAAATTATTAATAATTATATATTTACAATGGAATGCTCTATCCATAAACCATTTTTGCTTTTTAACAATTATTGTATCTCCGGTTTCTTCATCTACTTCTTTTTGTATAGCCTTTATTGGGTTGCTATTAGGATCAAATTCTGTGATATCAATCTTTTTACCAATAAAAACATATAGATTATCATTTCCTTTTGCAATTTGAGAAAAGCAAAAAAAAGAGATAAAAGCAAAAACTGAGATGAGAATTTTTCTATACATAAAGAACCATTATTAAAATAAATTTAGCTTTTTTCTCTCTCATATAATTTTGTTTTTTCTAGACCAAAGTTGTTTATTATGACAGTTGGAGAATGGAGTTCCCAAGTTGGAAAATGATTTTGAAGTTCATTTTTTAATTTTACAATTCCAGGGGTATTGTATTGATCAAATTCATAATTTCTTTTATCCGTAATGATTTCCAGCCCTGTTTGCCTTTCCTGTCTTACATGATATTGAAGCGGAATACTGAAGAAGTATACCGAGATAATTTCATCCCATTGTATAAATTCCATTGAGTCTTTTTCTTTGAAATAAAACCCCTCACGGGTATACGTGAAAATTCCGTCATATTGAAGTAAGCGATCCATTTTTTTTTCAACAGACTGATAGTCTTCCTTATCAGGAAAATAAATCTTTGCTGTAGAAAAAGTAATCACAACAATACAGCAAAGAATAATGATATATGATATTCCTTCGCTGTCGAAAACAGGATAATTAAAGGAAACGGTACCCAAAATGATACTGCTAATAATAATTATTTTTTTCATGAATCAGAAGTATAAATAAGCTGTACCACTCCGGATTTAAAAACATTGGTTTTTATTAATTTTAAATTAAGTCGCTCTTTCAAATCTTCAAACAAAGGTTTCCCACTACCTAAAGCAATTGGATGAACAGAAATTCTGTAAACATCGATCAGGTTATTTTGAATAAAAGTCGTAATGAGGCTTGCCCCTCCGTATAGCCAGATATCTTTTCCACCCTGTTTCTTGATTTCAGAAACTTTTTCTATAATATCAGTATTGATAAAGGTTGCATTTTTATCTTCTCTGTGTTGGCTTGAAAACACAAATTTATTTTTTGAATGAACAGCTTCCCAAAGTTTTTGCTCTTCCGGAGTAGCATTTTCTTCCGGTAGATAATTTCCCCAGGCATCATAGCTTATTCTTCCATAAAAAATGGTGTCAATTCCTGAAAGGAAACCGTCAAAATCCATGTCGTCATCCATAATACACCAGTCGGTTTCTCCGTTGGGTCCTTCGATAAACCCGTCTAGAGTGATAGCTAAATCTAATAATACTTGTTTCATTTTACAGTGGGGAATTTGTTTTTTTAGTTTTTAATTGAAATACATTTCCTTCAGGATCTGTTCCGTCGCACAACCAAAAACCATAGTTGTCAAATGTTTTAACTTCTCTCATCTGAACATTTTTTGAAAGAAGTTCATTTCTGGCTGATTCTATATCAAGATCAATTGTAAAAACTATTTTGGTATTGTTATCAAATAAATATCCTTCGTCTATCTTTTCGAGATACTGATCTCCGATTTTATGAAATGCCAGGTTTACAGCACCTACATCCAGCAATACCCACATATCATCTTCTTCAATGACTTTTATATTAAAGTGTTCAACATAAAAGTTTTTCATCACTTCAATATTTTTCACGTAAAATAGGATGGTATCCAGTTTTGTATTCATTTTCAGATCGTATTCTTGTATGTTTTTAAAGAAGAACGCTATTAATTTCGGACGAACTAAATTAATAAAAAAGATTTCACAAAGTGAGGTAAGGAAGATAAATCGAAACTGGAAGTAATTAATTCTTTACTTTAAAGTTCAGGGCACAATATCAATTCACCTTCTCCGTATAACCAGAATTTGCCAAATCTTTCATTGTATTCAAAAGGTCTTTCTTTAGCAAGAAATATTTTCTGTTGAGAAGATAAGGATAAACATTGATCGCTCTCATCAGAAGCTGCAGGTGGGCATCAATATAATGATCGTTGTTGAAGTATATTAAATGGTTCTCGATATAGTAGTTCAGATCTTTGACATCCTGTTCTTCCAGATAAAATGAGATAGATGTATTTTCTAAATAAGGCCTGATTTCATTTTTTAATGTATCCTCCAATGGTTTTAGATTCAGGAAATTTCGTTTGATCTGCTCAGGCATAGTTTTCGTGCTCATAAAGGCTGTTGCATGAGCAATATCTGTATAAACCTTTAATTTTTCCTCATAGCTTGCGTCATATGCTGAAAGAAGCTGATAGGCATTTATAAATTCTGTTTTTTTACCGGAATCATCTGTGGAGGAAAGGAAATAATGATAGATATCGGAATCATTCTGCTGAATTTGTTTTTGTATTTCAGAAATAGAATGGTTGATTTCAGGAATCAGGTTTTTAGCTTCCTTAGCTGTATATTTCTTTCCGTCGTAATCAAATGTTTTTAAAACCAATTCTTTACTGGCAATAGCTTCTATTGTTTTTTTATCATTTTCAAGGGCGATCAGGGTGTAGACCAATTCCACTTTTTCTTTGCTGAAAAGTTCGTCAAAAAGAAGATCTTTGACAATGTGGTTTTCCTGAATGGTAAAATCAGGATTTTTGTTATCGTAATAACTGTTGAAAATTTTGTCAAAAGAATCCCTGTTGTACTGTTCTTCAAATTCTGTTTTAAAAACATCCAGTTCCAGCTCAGTTTTTCCTTTCTGGTATTTTACCTTTGAAAAGAGCTTTGCGGTAAGTTTTTCCTCAGTTTTTTCGAAGTCCTGGAATAAGTTTTTAGCGTGCTCATTGTCGGTATCCTTTATAATATTAAGTTTTCGAAGTCTTGCGATACGCTCTTCATGAGAAGGGTGTGATGCCCATTGGTTCTCAATCATCAGTTTTGATTTATTAAAAAGACCGGATTCTGAAAGTTTTACATTCGGAAGATCATGTTTCATTTCCAGTTCATTTTGGGTGGCCAGGAAATTCATCACGAAAGATTGTTCTTTGTAAATATTTTTGCTCGCCTGATTTTTTGACACCTTGGCATCGTAAAAACTAATCACATTGTTATAGGAGTTGCTTGCCAGTTCTATTCTGAGAAGAGATTCTTCCAATGAAACGGAACCTGCAATATGGGCAGCCACTTCATCGGCATGAAACTCCATTTCTCTGGAAAGTGCCATATGACGGATATTGACAAAAGAATACATTTTTGAAAGAACCCATTGGATTTTATTGGTGATAAAAAGGGAAATCGCTGCAAAAATGGAAAAATAACCACTCATACTTGCCCAGCTTTCTATAGAGTTCCGATAGGACTGATCATCATTAACAAGATTAAAAATAATCTGGTTTACATTATACACATAACTTCCCACCTTCATAGAACGTTGGGAAAAATGTCCGAATTCGTGGGAGAGTACAGCCTTTAATTCCTGTTTTGTAGAGGTGTTGATTAATCCCACCCCTATGGTCAGGTTTTTTTTAATAGGAAGAAACATACTCCAAAAACTTGAATCATAAAAAACACTGGCATTGACATCATAGGATAGATATACTTTTTTAGGAAAATCCGTTTCAGCTTCTTTTACGATTTCATCAATCATTTTAAAAAGCTGAGGCTCCTGTGTTCTTGTAATTTCTGTAAGATAACTTCTGTCGTTGATATGTTTCTTGAATAAAAATTTGATGATAAAAAAGAAAACACAGACGCCGGTTCCTGCAGCGCCTATTCCCAACATGAGGGTTAGAAACATTGGTTTGGTTATGATAAGTAAAATTCCTCCACCAATACAGGCTACAGCCAAAATAATGGTAAAAAGAAACATAAGGATATATACAATGACGAAAATGCTGATCGCCAGAATAGCGGATTTACTCTTCTTTTTGAAATCTTCAGAAACCTGAATGTACATGGTAATAATTTTTTACAATATTACATTCATAAAGCTAACAAAACAAAAAACCACTCAAAAAAATAGAGTGGTTTCTAAAATTTTTTATATCGTTTCGTGATGGGTAGATGTACCGAAACTAGCTATTAATACTGTTTAGATCTTTTTCTGCTGCCCAGCTGTCAAATGCTGTGGCCGCACTTCCTATTTCTATAATCCGGTCTTTATGAATCATAATTCCCAAACCATGTTCGCTGTCCCATGAACAGGAAAATCCTAACCCGATGTATGGGTAGTGATCCTTAACCACTGAGGTAACATAAAAATAAGTTGGTGACAGAAGATGAGCAAAACCTTGTATATCTTTTAAATCAGGCATACAATCTGTTTTGTCTTCTTCAGAATAGTTGTAATTTTTTTGTAGGCCGGGGTATTGCTTTAAAAGTTCAGCCAATATTTTTTCTAAGACGACTTCCTGGTTTTCCTGTAGGTAATGTAATCCATTTTCCTGTGCCGGGGTTGGTTCATCCATATAGTCATCTTCCTCATCCAAGAGTTCGTAATAAAATTCAGGATCTTCTTTTTGGAAGAAAGTCTGCCAGTGCTTCAGTTCAATACTAAGTTCAAAATAGTCATCATCACTTTCGTTCTGATCAGGCAGGTTTCTGGGATGATCGAGATGTTTATTGAAGAATTCATAGCAAAAAGGGGCTCTTGAAAAAATATACTCCTGATTTTCAGCATAACATAAGTTGAAATATTCCAGGGCTTTTTCTTCATTGCCACATTCCAGGCAGCATTCTCCTGCATAATAATTCCGGATATAAGACGCATTTTTGTGAGCAGCGGAGTGACGGTCAGAAATCTCCAGCCATCTCATCATATTTTCAAAATCTTTTTCCCGGATATATTCATTAATCATCCGGCTGCTTATGATGTAAGCCTGATATATATCATATTTTTCATCATCGGCTTCTTCCCATTTACCCTCTATAAAACTGATGAATTCTTCCCCGGTGATTGTAGAAGTTTTAAGCATCGACTTTTCTAAAAATATATCGATTTCGTTAATTATCTTTTCAGCATTTGACATTGGTGTTTTATTTTTTTATGTTAGCTTTCCATGGCCATATCATCTAGCTTTCCGTTTTCGTCGGTATTGATTACCACCAGATAATCTGTAATATCCCGGCCAATTGAATAGTCTGAAATGGCAAAGCTGTCTTCACTGTCAGGATAAATTCCAACCCGAACCAGTTCCAGTTTTTTCAAAAGCTGTTGTTCCGGCTGAGTGGTTGAATCATCGAAGTTGATCAGTGCTGAAAGCTCTTCTTTCTCACATTCTTCAAGATGGTGTTCTACATAAAACTTTACGGTTTCACCGTCTTCATCATGATAATCATTCAGGATGTATGTTTTATTAAGGCTGTCAAATTTCCCGATATTTTCAAGGTAATTTTTTACTTTATCCAATTGGGAAGGGGCAATGCTGTTGTTTTCGAAATTTAAATCCAGTTGAATTTCATTGCCATTAAAATCAATCGTCACATCATAATATTCTTCAATATCTTCTGTTGATAGTTGTCCAAAATAGGGTAGTGTGTATTCTGCCATGGTTATTTTTTTTATGCCTTTATCTAAGCTTTCTGCTAATATACCATTTTACTTACTTCATCTCCTGGTGATGATGGAAATTTTCAGGATATTTTCTTATTTCCTATTTTTGGTTTTAAATGTCTTTTTTGTATTCATTGAAGTTGTAGTCTTATCCAGTTAAGAATAAAGAGCACAATGAATATTCCGGCAATATAGAACTGGACTTTGTTCACTTTCTTTGGCCCCAACTTCCAGACACAAATTCTGTCTATGATCATAATGATGACAACAGGAATTAATCCGAATAATGCATACATTCCGGCCAAACCATCCTGTGCAGATACACTGTCGAAGGCAATAATGGAAAAAATTATCCCAATAAGAATTGACAGCAACCCTAAAACAAAAAAGAGGGTCAGTGTACCGGTTATAGTATTTGAAGAATTTTTCATGGTTTGTGCTTTTTGTTTAGAGTTGACGGGAAACTAGGTGTTTTGTTGTAATCCGAACTGTATAGCTTCCTGAAGTATTTCAATGTTGATATCTTTTAGTTTTTTAAACTTAATGCAATATCCGGTTACACCTGCCTTACCTATTTTTTCACCATAAGTTTGAGTCAAATAAGTTTTATCCTCAATTCCCAAAATATAAATAGAAATCCCGGTGGTGTTGGCACTCATTCCCACCTGATAAAAATCTCTGGTTTTTCCATCAGTATATTGCATGGTATGAAACCCATATCCGATATTGGGATTGGAAACTGTTTTGCCTTCACTGTTTTTTCCATCCAGAAACCACAACTGAGATTCCGGTATAAGTTCCAAAATGATGCGGTGCAGCTCCTGCATGTCGGTACGTTTTGGTTCATGCTGACTGTTGATATATTCCTGAATTTGTTCCTCGGTGTTCATATACAATTTTAATATTGCAAGTTATTATTAGGCGAATTTTTTATTGAGTTTTAAATAATGTAATGGTATAGTCCAGTAGTTTTCCGTTCCCATATTCTCCATGTCCCGGAACCACAATTTTCACATCAGGATATTCTTTTTTTACTTTTTCAACTGTATTGGACCATGCTGCCACATTAGCATCTCCCAGATATCCTTTACCTGCATCAAGCTCTTTTAATAAACAGCCTCCAAACAATATATGTTCACCAGGAAAATACCCTACTACATTATCTTTGGTATGACCTTCACCGAAAAACCTCGTGATAGTTTTTTCATTGCCAACTTTTAAAACCAGCGAATCATTAAAACTGTTTTCAGGAATTACAAACTTGTTTTCTTTGGCTAATTCAATGGTTTTGGAATAGGCATAGGAAGGAATATGATGATTATGAAAAGCCTGCAATCCTCCTGAACTGTCATCATGGAAATGGGTAGGAATAACGGCATTTATTTTTGCATGAAGTGTTCCATTGATCCATTGTATCAGTTCTTCTGAACTTTTGTCATTAATGGGGGTGTCGAAAACAATGGTTTCATTATTATTTTTTACAACAAGTCCGTTGCAGGGAACATTACCAAAATCATTGGTTTGTTTAAAAGAAGTATGGATAAAAGAATGTTCAGAAATCTGGGTAATAACCAGATGGGGAGATGTATACACTTCTTTTGCTTTAAAATGGTCTTTATGTTGAGAGCCACAGCTTATTATGACGAAAGAGAATACTATAGCGACTATATGGGTAAGGGTAGTTTTCATAGGTTTATTGCTTTGATATTTCAACTTTTTTGCTGATCAGATTATAAATCTTTTCAGTGTTTTCCGAAACTGTAGTCCAATCTCCAACAGAATTATATTCACACATCAAATTCATATTTTCTCTATCAAATCTAAGAATAACGCCTCCTGCATAATCCGTTGCCAGAACATTAGTGAATTTGGGCCGTGTTACAGATTCATAAATATACTTACTCAAACTGTCTTTTTCTGCTTTGGTAAAAAGTATTATTTTATGCTCCGGTTTTTCAGGATCTGTTTTTTCAGGTGTTGATTCCGGAATAATTTTAATTTCTTTATTACCGACAATAATGTTGTAGTAGTCGGCAGAGTCAGAAAATTTAGAAATTGTTAAGGTTTGAAATCTTGTTTTAATTTCAAGCGTTTCCCACTTTTTATATTGATCAGTTAGAACGGGCTCCTGTTTTTTACTGCATGAGATGAATAGCAACAAGCTTATTATGACTATGTGTATTGATTTTAGATTTAAATTATTTTCTTTCATGAGTTTATTTTTTGAGTCTAATTCCGTGATGATTATCCCTGTTTTTACTGAATCTGTTAATTTTCAAATTTCTCTTCAACGTTGGCTAATATTTCACAGTCACAATACCCGCCATGATCGGCGAGCCAACTTAATACATTTTCAATGTTACCGATTTTATTTTTTTTCAAAAATTCTACGGTAAGTTGATTGGTGTCATCACAATTTCTTTTTCCTAACTGATGATCAAGATCGTCAAATAATTTTTCAAAAATTTCCCTGTTTATGGGTAAGCTTTTTTCAAATTCTTCCTGCTGCTTTTGCCTCAGCTCATTTCGGATTTGTTTTCTTCGCTCTTTTTCATGTTGGTCCATATGGTATGTTTTGATGGTGCTTTCTTTATTGTAACACAGCCGGGGCTTTTTTATTCAAATTGTATTGACTGAATAACTTGATTATTTATTTTCATGAGCTAAAGTGTAATCTTTAAATTTCATTGAAAGGACGTCCTTACTTCCTATTTTAATATTTTTCTTTTTCCATAATAAACCAGTCGTCTACAGTTTCACCATCCCAATCTGTTTCCAGTTCGTAATAACCGATGGGTTCTAAATTATCAAGATAAATTTCGTTTTCAATATACAACCCTATTCTTGTTCTAATAATAGAGCTTCCAAAACGTCTGTCGATAAGGTATTGGTATCCGTCAAAAACTGTTTTTATTTCCTCTTGTTCGAAGCCACATAAAAAACTCTTGTCGGCAGCATTGTCTAAAAATATATAAGTAAGACTTTCAAATGCTGTCTTTTTTAATTCTAATCTCGTAACTCTTTCTTTCAGTAATAATTCAATTTCCTGAGCTGTCATATCATCCTAATTATTGCCTAAATCTACATATAAATGTTAATGTAAACGGCTCAGTGCATCCAGTTTTATAAAATATTCATCCAGCAGGTCATAAATGGCTTTCTGGTCTTTTCCCGAAACTTTTTGATCCCAATCTGTATTGACGATTAAATATCTGCCCATCCTTTGATCTTTAAAAAACCATATCACGGAATTCATTCCCGGATCGCCACCGGTATGGCCAAAGTTTCCGGTTGAGCCAAAGCCCATTGTGATGCCCATATTGTATTCGTCGCTGTATTCACTGTTGCTTCTGTCCTTGAAGTTTTCGGCTTTCAGCTGAGGCGTAAAATATTCTTTATAACTTTCTTTGGAAAGAATGCTTCCTTTCCCAAAATACCCTTTCATCAGTTCCAGTAGGTATTTGCTCATGTCACTGGAAGTGGTCAGCAATCCTCCGTCAGGATAAGTATTGAGTGAATAATAGGGGTAGGGTGTTTGTTTATTGATAAATGTCTGCGTATACTTTGAAAAATTGATAACATTAAATTTCCAGCCGGAATGATTCATTTGTAAAGGCTCAAGAATATATTTCGCTGTAAATGTGTCATAAGACATTCCCGTTGCCTTTTCCAGAACCAGTGCTGCCAGGGTTGCCCCAATATTAGAATAATTAAAGAGCTCACCAGGCTTATTTTCGGTGAATACATCTTTAGCATACCATTTTCCTTTTTCGCTGAGCACATGAGCTAAAAACTCTTCAATGGAAATTTTTGCAGAAGGAGGATTGAAGTGGGTAGGAGAGATATCAATATGCAGATGGTTGGCAAGATTGACAGTATCTTTTAAAACAACAGTATTATTTAAATAAGCAGTATTGTCATTGATAGAAGAGGTGTGGGTGGTCAATTGCCGGATCGTTACCGGGATTTGCGGATGATAAGGATTGGTCACTTTAAATGGAAGATATTGATTAACGGGATCATCCAGTTTCAGTTTTCCCAATTCCTGAGCTTTAAGGACTGCAATACCAATCAATGTTTTTGAAACTGAGGCTATATTCTGAACAGTGTTTTCATCATATTTTTGAAGTGGCTTTAGCGTGGCAACGCCGAATCCGTTTTGATACAAAATATCATGATCATTTACCAATGCCACTCCAAATCCATTGAAGCTTGTATTCTTACTGATTTTTGTGAGTTTATCCGTTAATTCTTTTTGGACCTTGATCAATTCCGCGGACTGTTTTTTCTGTGCCTGACAGAAAATAATCATTAAAACAAAAAGAAGGCTGTAGTTTAGATTTTTCATACTGGCATTTTATATAAAAACAATTTTATCACCCTAATTATTACATTATCAGAGTTTTATTTTCAAACAACCGGTTCGGAATTAAAATAAAGGCTCTCCATTGAGGTCTGTTGTCAGCACCTCGCTCATATAATCAAAAAAGGGACGCATAGCCAGTAAGGTGAGCACTACTTCCTTTTGAAAATTGTCGGATAAAACCTCTTTATCGGTGAATTTTCGCAGGACCAGATATTGTTTTTTTCTGATTAAATCTATGGCCGGATGATTTTTATCAAAACCTCTCGGCGCTGTTTTTACGGAATCACCGTCGAGCTTTCCAAAATATTTTACAAAGGTTTTATCAGAGGTAATCTTTTCAATTTCCGTGGTACTGATTTCAAATTCTTTACGGATACGGAGTAAGTCTTTGGCTTCAGGTCCCCAAAATCCACCTCCTACAAAACTGTTGCCGGGTTCCAGCTGAATATAATATCCACCTCGTAACATCGGTTTCGAACGGGAATATCCCACTCCGAAATTGGTTTTGTAAGGAGTCTGATCTTTAGAAAAACGAACGTCTCTGTAAATTCTGAAAATATGAATTCCTTTCAGATTATCATATTCCTGAAGTTCAGTATAGATTTGATTAAAAAAAACTTTGTTGTCTTTCACAATAGAATCAAATTCTGACTTGTGTGTGGTAAACCATTCCCTGTTGTTATTTTCTTTTAAATGGTTGAGGAATTCAAATGCTTTTTTCATGATCTTATTTTTCTTTTTTGTTTTTCAAAATTCCTGCAATAGCATCAGAAATTTCAAATAATTTTCCGTTGTGATTGTTTCCTAGCAGAATAATGGTCAGCTTTTTATTAGGATCATAAACGAATAAGGCTTCATAGTTTCCGTATCTCCCATCATGTATATGCTCAATTAGTTTTCTGTTTTTAAATTTTGCCTGTCCTAAAGAAGATTGAGTTTCCGGTAGGTTAAATTGCTGCCCCAGCTCAAATAATGAATCTGCATTGATGACTTTATTGGAATGAAGACAGCCTGACCATTTCAGTAAATCCAGAGTCGTTAAGTAAGTTCCTCCTGTTAAGGGAAGATCCGCTTTGTCCGCCACTGAATCATTATTAAATCCTTTGGCGATGTTGTTTTCATTTTCAAAAGGAGTCATTACAGAAGATGTCATTTTACAAGGTGTAAAAATGAGCTTTTCTGCATACAGGTTAAAAGGCATTCCCGTAATCCGCTCCAAAATAAACTGCCTTAGAAAAACATTATTCATGTTGTAATCGTATTGAGTTCCTGGAACAAAATCTAGTTTGTCAATTAATTTTAAATCATCAAAAATGTCCTTATCATTTTTAATTTTTTTCCAATTTACATTGGGTAGTCCACTTGTATACTGTAACAAATCTTTTATGGTAACTTCATTGGCCCATTTGGGTAATTCCGGAATATATTGGGAAACATGATCTTCGATCTTTAATTTCCCCTGTTCCTGCAATTGAAGCAATGCGACACCACTAAATTCTTTCGTAATAGAACCAATATTAAACCTGTAATCAGTTGTTAATTTCTTTGTTTTTGTAGCATCAGTGAAGCCAAAAGAAGCATGGTAAATAATTCTATTATTTTCTGACACTAAAACATTTCCATTAAAATTACCCATCTGATTTGACCGTTTCATTAATGAGTCGATTTGATGGGCCTTTTTTGTTTGTGCCCATGTATTATTCGTTAGAAGTAACAGAATAATGGAAAGCAAGAAGAGTTGTTTACAAGATTGCATGTTTAGTTTTTTGTTATTGGTTTTGTGTACAAGGTTCGAAAACTTTAAACAGATGGGATTGCAGATTTCGATTTATTTTTCTTCATGAGTTTTTTATATTTTTTATATTCAGAATAGTTTTCTTTATTGATTATTTTCATTGCACGCCAGGAAGTTCCATCTCTGGTCCATGTAAAATAGGGAACTTCTTGTGAAAATTTGGTGCTGCTTTCTTTATAATCTATTATTTCATCAATTTTAATTACAAAAAAATTAATCACATTGGATTCTGCAAATTTTTGTTGAGCAGTTGGTGTCCAATAATGTTTATGAGAATATTTATTACCGTCTTTTAGTTCAAATTTATAAGTAATTCCATCAAAACCAAAAGCCCAGTCTTTAATTTGATTACCACTTGGAATTTCATGAATTTTTAAAGACACTATAAGATTTTTTATTTCATTAACCTGTTTTTCAGTTAAATCAAATTGCTTAATGAATATTTTACCTGTTGGTTTATTATCCCATATCTCATTGGCATAAATCAGGTATTTGTTAGAGTCCTCTGATAGTTCTAAATAATATTTTTCCGAACTGAATCTGAAGAAATTTTTATTTTCTTCAGGTTTTATCAGTTTTAATTTTTGAATTATTGGTTTTTCGTATTTAGAAAAATAGAGAGTATCACTGTCTTTTGTCAATTCATATTGTTGAGCGAAAAGATTCAGTGTAAAGAACGAAAAAGCTATAAAAAGTATTGGTCTCATGTTGTTTTGAGTATAATATATGGGCAACTAGTTTTTTAACATCTACTTAATTACAACTAAAATCAATTTTTAGTAATTATCGTATGGCTATTTCCCTCCATTTTTGAGTGTAGATAACCCAAGTCGTTGTAGTTCTTCCTTTGAAAAGCTATCTATTATAGTTTTTGTGGTTTTGTTTTTTTTCTCTGTCACATTTTTTCTTAATTGCGAACATATTAAAATTAATAATTCTAGCTGGTCTTCATCAAATGTATAAGTTTCAGTGATCATATAATTCACTTCAATTTCTAACATTTCTTCTTCAATGTTATATTTGAACTTCATATAGCAAATTTGACTTTCATAAATATTATGATCAGAATGAGCAATAAAAGTATTTCTTAAGTTAATCAGTTTTTTATGCAGTTTTAAAAAGCTATCTATATCTAGCAAGTCATCCGGAAAGTTTTTCTTTATAAAACTTTCATCCAGCATTCTTCTTTTATTAGTTTTATTAAAGCATTTGCCATATGTGGTGATTATTGAAATAAATAATGATTTTTTTACAATCAAATTATCATCTCTATAACCTTCCGGAGATTGTGTACTGCTATATTCGCTCACTCTATAATCAATAAGCTTGCCTGTTGCACTTATAATAAAATTTAGATCTTCTTCCAAAGAACCGTAAGCCAAAAACTGATTGATGATATGATTTTTTTGTAAGATAATAGAATGCTCAGGTAGCATTTCTTTCATTTTATTAATGAAATATATTTCATTTGGCTCTTCGTATAGTTTGTAGCTTTCCATATAAATTTATTTTATCACTATAACATCTAATTTAGTCAGCGTAGGAAGGTTTCTCTTCACTATATCCATTATTTAGTTTCCTACAAATAATTTAAATTTTACCATTTCAGACTTAAGAAACCCAATTCAGCTTTATTAGATTTATAAATTCCCTGCAGTTTTTTTGTGAACTGCAAGATGAAAGAAATAATAAAGCTAAAATCAGGATGAAGATTTTCATGGCATTTGCAGAGAGGTTTATGTCAATTTTTATTTTAGTTGTTTAAAATCAGAAGACTTTGGATAGCGGTGATATATTTATTCTATTTGTGATCTATTTATTTTTCCGGTAAATATATTCGAAAAGTTATTTTCACCAAGCCTTAGGCGTAATTTAGTCTCATAATTACCATCATAAATTACTGAAGTTGTAATCGTGATTTCATTGGGCTTAAAATAAATCATATTCAAGCAAGTTCCACAGTCCAAAGTATAATACCTTTCAATATCTGTCCATTCTCCCTTTTCATTTTGTGCTTGCATTATTAATGGAATGTAATATCCGTATCCAATTTGAACATCTTGTGAATCGTTATTAGTCAAAACGACAGGGTTTGCGTAAAAAAAATCAAAAGTATTTGAACTCTTTTCATGATAAACAACTTTTGAAAATTTTATATTTTGACTTGTATCAACAAAAATATCAACCTTACCTTCGAAAGTATTTTTAAAAGAATTCTTTTCTCTTTTTATATAACCTTTATTACACTCATTTTCATAATGATTTTCAATGGCTAGAAGTCTATTGTTTTCAAATTTGTTAATGATTTCTTTTTGAATGCTTCCTATGTAAATAGGTTCTCTTTCCCATGAATTTTTCACGCTTGAGTTATAAAATACAGCCTTATTCTTTATACCTTCAATTAGCTTAGGAGTAGGGGGTTGCGAATACAGCAAACTAGAAATAAGAAAAAATAATATTTGTAAACGTATTTTCATTTGTAGGGTGGGATTTAAGATCATAAAAATGTCAAATTGGAAAAATAACGGAGACTTTGTGCGGGGCTTTCTATTATGTGTTTTAACCTTATGTTTTACCAATACAATATTGTACACAGTTTTTTTAAGTTCAACATTTTTAAATTCTGAATTTACTTTCCACAATTTTTATGCTTGCTTTTCCAGCATTTCTTCTATTTCTTTCAGCATTTTTTCTTTTATAATATAGGTCCCCGCAAATTTGTTATTTAAATACATATTAAAATTCATTACCGTTTTGTTTTGTTGATCTGTAAATGTGGGAAAGAAATTTATTAAGCAGAGAATATTTCGTTTTAATGATCTTGATAATGATGGTTTGTGGGCAAAATCATCGATTACCATTAGATTAAATATTTTTTTTCCTAAAGTTTTTCCAAATATTGTTTCACTAATTGCTCCATACATCATCACTAGGACAACAGACCACAATAAACTTTGAAGAACTGTCAGGTTACATAGAAAAATTAAGATTAAAATAAATGGTAATATATCAATGATTTTTGCAAATAATCTTTGCGTTTCACTATTCTTAAAATAGGGATTGTATTTGAAATCATATTCATATTCTTCAAAAATTCTATTGCCATACTTGTCAACTATTTTTGATGGTCTACGAATTATTCTGTGAACTTTTAATTCTGATACTCTCAATGGATTAAGGTTTATCTGTAAATTTTAACCTGTTGTAAAACCCCCTTTTCATTTTTATAACTAAAAAAGTAAATTCCTCTTCGGACTTTTGATAAATCTATTATTTTATTATAATAGGCAAAACCTTTACTGATTGGCTTCCCATCTTTTGTGAGAATGGTATATTCAAACTGATTGCTGTTATTTTTATTACTGATCCGAAAACCGTCTCTGGCTGCGTTGGTATAGACCCTTGTTTCAGTTTCATGATCATCATTGGCTACATTTGCAGAGAGTACATTTTCGTTAATATCTGCCACCTGTATGCCTTTAATGGCTGAGCTGGTGAGAGACGTTGTACTTCCACCGATGATGTATAGTTTATTGTTATATACTTCCGCTGCTGCATGTCTTCTGGGAATCATATTGGATGATAACTGATGGAATGTATTGGTTGTCGTATCAAAATAGGCCAGAAAAGTTTGATTATTAAAACCACCTACAATAAAAATCTTATTATCGGATACTGCTAATGCGTGTCCCGATATACCAGAAGGCATCATATATTGCTTGATCCAAAGATTAGAGTTGAGGTCGTAAACATTGATCAGACGGGATGGGGTACCGTTAAAACCACCAATGACATAAAGCTTATCATTAACAATTTTGCCCTTTGTTTCTCTGGCTGTGGGCATATCCGGTAATGAATTCCAGGTATTTGAAGCGATATCGTACACCTGAAATTTATTAGAAAATACGGTGTTTTTGGCTCCGCTTAATCCGCTGCCACCAAACACATATATTTTGCCATTATGGATGGCAGAACCTGCATTTCCTGTATAGGAGCGATTAACAGCCCCCTTCGTTATTGTATTGGTGGCAAGGTCTACAATTTCAAGATGGCTATTTCCCCAACCGTTAAAAATATAAATTTTATTATTGTAAGTCTCAGAATTAGCAAATTTTTTGGTAAATAGAGTAGAATTGAGGATACTCCAGCTGTTATCAGTAATATTATATTTCTCAATATAATTGGCGATACCTCCTTTTTCCTGATATCCATTGCTCACATATATATTGTCATTTACAATTACACTGGTTATGGCACCCCTGCCTGCAGACATATTAGCGAGATTTTTAAAATAAAGTGTTTGTGCATGGGCTGACAATGAGCCCAAAAATAAAAGGAATAATAATTTTGTTTTCAATGGCTTTATGATTTAGTGTTTGTTTTTTTTGATTTCTGTTGAGAATCCGGGACTATTTTTTAGCACCGAAGATCAATAAAACATCGAAGTTCAAAGATAGGGAAAAAGTTTAGGGAATTTTTTCAGTTGGCTTTTGAAAAGAAAAATACAGAAGTTGTATTTTCAAGGGTAACTTTTGTTACTTTAATTAGATCAATGATTCCTTCTTCATGTGAACAAACCCACAGCTTTCCCAAAATTTTCACTAAGCTTTTTCTTCTGTTGCCTGTTAAAAAGGTTGTGTTTCATCTTGCTCGATTTTTCAATACTGGTATCCTGTTAAAGTTGTTTTAAAGAGTAAATCATGTGCACTGTCAAGTTCTTGATCAAAATATCTTTTACAAATTAAAAAAACAAAGTTTTCTCCAACCTGATCTTCACTAAATGTTTCGTCAGGAAATTCGTCTAATACATAAACTTTATTTCCGTTTTCATCTAATTTAGATTTACTTAAAAGTTCTTTTTCTTCGTCAAGCGGCTCACCAATCTCCACAAATGTTCCATCATCTGAATTGCCTGCTCTTGCTCTTATTTTTTTTCCATTCCTTGTCACTGAATAACCCCACAAGTTAATTGCACTATGTAATACTATTGAACAAATTTCAGAATTTGGAAAAATCCGGTTGAATGTTTTTTCGATTGGGGTTTCATTCTCGTCAAAAAATTGCGTTGGAATGCCGGATGCACAAACCAATAAGTTGTTTTTATATGAACCGATATAAACCTTGTTATCATCAGGATTAATAGCAACTTCAAAAGGCTCATCCTCAATTCTTGTCAGATTATTAAATCCTAGCTCTGTTAGTAGCGTTTCGTTGTCTACCTGTGTCGGTTTATTAATTATTATAGCTGATGCTTTCCAACCCATATCTTATTTTTTTGTCAGTTTGTACGTTCTGCAAAATGGCAGATAATATCCAAATTTACATATTGCTCTAATATAAAACAGATCCAATTGTGTTAATATTTTTAGATTGTTTTCATCAATGACGTAGAATTAAATGTAAAACAACGATCACGCTAGACTTTGAGCAGCTTAACGCTCTTTAGTTCTTTCTTCGATTTTCAAGAATAAGGTGTGCAGCATCCAGCATTTTAGTCAGATGAATGTATGGATTGACTATATTCTTTCAGGTATATTGCGGTAAGCTCCCCGCTGCCGCACGAATCCTTTCGTGTGGTCTAAGTATTATAAATTAAACATTCTAATAATATAATCTAAAAGCTAAAGCCACACGATACAATCTTGAGGTAGCAGGGGTAATGATAAAGAATCCGAAGTGGGGAGACTTCGGATTTTATTGTGATTCATATTGAAAGGTTGTGTGAAAAAAATAGATTATGATTTTCCTTCGTTGATATATTCCTGGTAATCTTGTTCTAAATTATTAATTTCCTCAATTAAGAAGTCATAAATATTTCCCTCAAATACTTCGTAATCCTCCTCGTCATATTTGTCATACTCAACTTTTATCATCCCGTTGTCGGTATATGCCCGGTAGAGATTTCCACTGCGTTTGAAAAAAAGTTGCCCCAGTGGCTTTTCTTTATATTCAAGGGCTTCGTGATGTTTTTCTTCAAATCCCATCCATGACGGCATTTCTTCGTCCTGCGAAAGTCCAAACACAAAAAAGCCGTACCCGAATTTCCAGCTTGGAAGAACATCAAATTCATTGGGACGTTTCCATATCTCTTCTTTGACTTCAAAAACTAAGGATCCGAATGTGGTCAGAAAATCTTTAATATCTTCACTAAAGGTAAAGCCTGTGCTTTCCTCATATTTTCTAATTTGTTCTTCGGTTGCAGGATTGGCCACGGAGCCCATCACGAAAAAATCATCATTTAATTTCTTTTTTCTATCCCAGAATTCTTCTTTTGTTGCCATATTTTGTTTTGGTTTTACATCGTCAACACTGATCAGACTGTTGTTGAAACAAAGATAAAGGAAAGTTTGGGGATAAAAATGAGAGAGTAAATGGATTTTACTTTACTTATTCGAAGCCGGGAGGCTTTACAGGGCTTCGTTATTTTTATTTTTTCTCTCCCCGCTATCGCACGAATCCTTTCGTGTGGTTCTTAAACATTCTAATAATATAATTTAAAAGCCAAAACTATACGATACAATCGTGCGGTAGCGGGGGGTCTTTTTATACTTGTGTCTGGTAATAGACAGATTGTAATGTTAATAATTGATCTTGGTTATTCCTGTTTTTTTTGTCAAGAATATATCTGAGACTGTATTCACCTTTTTTTCAATCGTTGTTATTCAGTCTTCTTTGCTTAGATGCAGTTGAATGAAACCGTCTTTAAGGTTATATTCTTTATGTTTAAATTTTGAGTTCAGTTCACTGCTGTTTCCTAAAACACCGCCAACTCCTGTGATTAATGGATGAATATTAAAATAAATGTCTGTTACCAAATCTTTGTCTATAAAGGCATTAAAAGCATGTGTCCCACCGCCAACTGCCATTTCGTGTAAGCCTTTTTCTGACATATATTCAATAGCTTCTTCGGGGCTTTCAACAGTCTTGTAGCCTTTTGATGCATAGGGTTTTTCAGAGAGTATTACGATTTCTATTCCGCTAAAATGGTCTTTGACTTCCTGTGGGAAATTTAAAAAGTTTTCAAAGGTTTTCAAGCCTATGACAAGGTTCCCAACTTTTTTTGCAAATTTTAAATAAAACTCCATTGCTTCTGGTGGCAACTGATGATGTGGATGATCAGATAATAATACTTTACCATTAGCCGAAATGTTGGCAATTACTGTTACTTTCATTTTTAATTTTTTTTACAGGATAAAATTATCTGAAAGAAACTTTACCTTTACTATCCATTACCTTTTAGAAAGTAACTATTTTATGAGTATCAAAAAAAATGACATCAGTAAAGAAAAAATCTTGGCTCTTAAAGATGCCATTGAACTATTGGGCGGCAAGTGGAAATTCTGCATTCTGCATAATCTGTATAATTACGAAACTATGCGGTTCAAAGATTTACAGGAAACGGCTTTGGGAATAAGTCCAAAAGTTCTGTCCAAAGAGCTGCAGGAACTGGAAGATAATTTACTGATTACCCGAACGGTTAATAACACCAAACCTGTTACAGTTTCGTATGCACTTACCACACACGCCAAAGAAACTGAAGATGTAGTCAATGCCTTAATTAATTTTGGCTTGAAGCATAGAAAGAAAATAAAGGAGAAGTGATTTTTATATAAAAGCTGTTTAAACTTTTTTATTAAACTACAAAAGGCACAAAAGATTGAAACACTTAAGGGTGCTTAAGAGGATATCCCGGCGCAGAATAAGTCCACATAAGTTTTGAAAAATCTTTGATTTTTTTTCTTCAATGTATTTTTATGCTGTATTATTTTAAACTTTCTAAAGTGTACTAAAGTGTTTTAAAAATAAAAACTTTTGTGATTAGTTTAAACAGACTTATAATTAAGAAGTTGAGCTTACATCAAATCATCTTTTTTAATTTTGAAGCTTTACTTTTTTCCTTTCCTTTCAATAATAAGATACGCTGCATCCAGCATTTTAATCAGATGAATATATGGGTTTATCATGTTCCTTTCTGGTAGTTTGTCATAGATTCCCATTGAGAAATAAACCATCCCGGAAATAAAATAATCAAATTCTTTGATGCTGTATTCTTTGAATGCTTTTTTAAATACCAGCAGAGGATTTTGGTATTCTTTCTCTGTAAGTAAGCCAAGAACCAACGGAGAGACCTCCGCTGCGCAAAGTCTCCCGACTTTGAGCACTTATTTTTATTCATCATAATTATTATATTTCCAAAATTCATTTTTCTTAGTAGGATCTATAACTGGATTTTCAGCAATCTCAACCTCAAGTAATCCTTTTCCAAAAACATAATTACCAGCTGAAGAATAAAGATAATGATATCCTTTTTCAACAAATCCAGCCCTTACAGGATTGAGATGGATATAATTTAACTTATCCCACATAAAATGTAATGTAAATATTTCCTCAGCATGATTCCCATATTGCCAAAATTGATAGCACTTATTTCTATTATGCGTTTCGATTGCTTTTGAGAATCTCTCTAACATCCACTCTTTTCTACTTTCAGGTTCACTTTTGATTTTTTCCAAGATATTTTTAGCGGTAAATTTTTTAAAGTCTCTTAATAAATCTGATAAATTATGACTTTTTGATTGTACTATTAAATGAATATGATTAGTCATGATGACATAGCCGTACACTATCATTCCTTTATTTTTGATACAATATTTTAGCACTTCTATAACGATATCTCTATAGGTTTTTCGGGAAAAAACATCAATCCAATCTATAACTGTACAAGTAATAAAATGAGGTTTATCCTGATCTCTTATAATATAACCTTCTTTCATTGTGTTTGTTTTATTCTAAATATATAAATTTTAGAATAACTATTGAAGGTCTTACTTTACAAATAAAGTCAACCTTTAAAGATTGACTTTGTTATATTGCTAGCTCAAAGTCGGGAGACTTTGCTGAGTTATTTTTTTACTAATACAACATTCTTTACAATAAATAATTATATTCTTTTTATTCTTTCTTTTAGGAAATTTAATCTCTCAAGTTTTGAATTTGATGCTAAAAATAGTTTCAGTGAAGATTTAGGAAATAAAGTTTTTCCCTTATTAATACAATGATTTATTCTAAATTGTAGTAGCGGTAATATATAGTTTTTAGCAGAAACAATTCTTAAATAAGTTTCATTATTGTATTTCCAATCTGATATAATATAATCATATTGTTCGACATAAAGTTTATTTGCTTCTGAATTTGTTAATCCAGTATTAGTTAAAAATGTAATTATATCATTATATATATAGCTATTGTAATTTTTTATTTTTACCTTATCTAAAATAGTTTGTTTTTTATCTAAAGTTAAAAATTCATGGGCATTTTGTAAAATAGGACCTCCTCCTAATTTTTTTAATATTGCAAAATTAATAAATAGTTTTGTAAGTATAGTGGCATTATAACTTAGCCATTTATCAAAATTTAATTTATTTTTTAAGTTTTCAAAGCTTTCAGTGCCAATAGAATAGTATAGTAAATTTACAATTCCATGCTCTTCTATTAAATAATTTTCAATACAGTACGAATCTAGAACAACTAAGTTTTTTTCATTAGCTGGATTATTTTTATTTATAAGGTCTAAATCACCATCAACAATAAAAATTTTTTTCCTACCATCATGTTTAATTTGATCTCTATATGCA
>NZ_JAESIT010000026.1:0-59535 GCF_016756935.1 Chryseobacterium sp. KMC2 | reverse complement strand
AAAACTTCTGCGATCCGGACGGGATTCGAACCCGCGACCTCCGCCGTGACAGGGCGGCATTCTAACCAGCTGAACTACCGGATCAATTTTTTTAAAAGAAATTGATAAAACTTCTGCGATCCGGACGGGATTCGAACCCGCGACCTCCGCCGTGACAGGGCGGCATTCTAACCAGCTGAACTACCGGATCAATTTTTTTTTTAAAAGTAATTGATAAACTTTTGCGATCCGGACGGGATTCGAACCCGCGACCTCCGCCGTGACAGGGCGGCATTCTAACCAGCTGAACTACCGGATCATTTTTGTGTAAGAACGTCGTTTCTTTTTCGTGGTTGCAAAATTACACCTTTTTTTGTTAACTGCAAATTATTTTCAAAAAAATACCTTCCAATACTGGAAGGCATTCATTATCAAACTTATTTTTTTTATAAGTGTGCGCTTAATTTCTCAGCGATTACCTCTTTTGGAGTAACACCTACTAATTTGTCTACTACTTCACCGTTCTTAAAAATAAGAACTGTAGGGATATTTCTGATTCCATATTGCATTGAAATCTCCTGGTTGTTGTCTACATCCACTTTTCCTACTACTGCTTTTCCTTCAAAGTCTGATGCTACTTCTTCGATGATTGGTCCCAACGTTCTGCATGGTCCACACCATACTGCCCAGAAGTCTACTAATACTGGTTTATCAGATTTTAAAACCGTATCCTGAAATGAGCTGTCCGTAATTTCTAAAGCCATTTTGTTTCTTTTATTTTAATTAATATTATATTCTAGTTCAATTCTTCTATTGAATGTTCAAAATTACGATTTTTACATCATAAGACTATCTATGCTCAACATTAGTTTTTTCTATAGCGTAGTCACTTGAAATTTCCTTTAAGGCCATTACTAAAGCATCGATCTCTGCTTTTGTTGTCATATGGCTGAAAGAGATACGTAAAGGTGTACAATGATCCATTTCATCCTCAGAAAGCACCATCATCATTACCATTGATGGCTTGGATGCTCCGGAAGAGCACGCACTACCCTGAGAAATGGCAATTCCTTTCATATCCAGCTGAAGACCTATCAATGGATTTTTATAAGGCAATAATGCACTTAATACCGTGTAAAGGCTATTTTCTTTTTCAGCACTTCTTCCGTTGAATTTAATCCCTTCTATTTCTGATGAAAGTCTTTCTATAGCATAATCTTTTATTTCCTGCATATGGCTTGTATATTCTTCCATATGATTCAGAGAAAGCTCTAATGCTTTACCAAGGCCTACAATACCGCACACATTTTCTGTCCCCGCTCTAAGACTTCTTTCCTGAGGTCCTCCGGTAATGATTCCTTTTAGTCCTGTTGCTTTTCTGATAAAGGCAAAACCTGAACCTTTAGGTCCATGAAACTTATGGGCACTGCAGGAAGCAAAGTCTACCGGAATATCAGAAAGATCAAGGTTCATATGAGCCATGGTCTGTACCGTATCTGAATGGAACAGCGCATTATATTCTTTGCATAGCTGCGCCACCTTTTTAAGGTTGATGATATTTCCTATCTCGTTGTTGGCATGCATTAAGCTTACCAACGTTTTTTTATCTGAGGATTTTAATAATTCTTCTAATTTAGAAAGGTCAATATCTCCTTTCTCGTTGGGACGGATATAGTTTACTTCTACTCCTTTTCTGCTTTTCATATCCAGAATGCTTTCAGAAACACATTTGTGTTCCAAAGGAGAACTGATGATTCTTTCTACTCCAAGGTGTTCTACGCTGGATTTAATGATCATATTGTTTGATTCCGTTCCACATGACGTGAAAATGATCTCAGCAGGACTTACATGAAGATAGTCTGCAACCTGCCTTCTTACATTTTCAATAAGTATTTTTGCTTCCTGGCCAAAGCTGTGAGTGGAAGATGGATTTCCGAAATTCATCTTCATCGTACCAACCATTGCATCTATTACTTCTTCTGCAAGAGGAGTGGTTGCGGCATTATCTAAATATATTTTATCCATTATTATTTTGAATATTTTAATTCTACGGAGTTAAATTGGTAATCTGAAGGAACTGCAAAAACAAACCATGGGCTAGAAATCACCTGAATTTCCATTCCACCGGAAGGTTCTCCGGCAGGAACTTCTACATAAAGGATATTGTTGCTTACAGACACCGATTTAATCTCTGTAATTCTGTGACTTCCTGACCTGAAGCTTCCCAGGTTATAGAGAACAATTTTCTTATTTTTTGGAAATTTCGGGTAATTAATAGCGGATTCTTTTTCCATATCTGCAACACCCAAGCTTTCTTTGATGCTGTTCTGAAAATCTTTTTCGTCTTTAATTATTCTGAAACCAGCCTGGTCTGTGCCTCCCTGAGACTCAGAAACGAGAATTTCTACGCTTTTCTGCATACCTGAAGCCTTTTGGGATGGTGTATTTGCGCAGCTCACGAGCATTGCAGCACATACAGTTAACAGCCTTTTCATTTTTTACACTTTTATCATCCAAAATTAATGAAAAAATTGGTAATGTCCCTCATTTGCCCATTTCAACATTGGCCGATCTCCGGAAGTATCACCAAATGCAATAATTTTATCGTATCTGGAATCGTTTATTTCTTCTTTTATTCTTACCAGTTTTTCTTTTCCATTACAGTTTTTACCGATAAAATTTCCTGTGAAAACTCCGTTTTTAAACTCTGCCCGTGTAGAAACAAGCTGCATTTTCAATTCTTCAGCAAAAGGTTTTACCCAGATATCCAAAGAAGCTGTGACCAATAAACTCTGTATATTATTCCTATCGATATTTTTTATAAAGTCGAGGGCATTTTCCCTAACAATCTGAGGGTAATGGTGCTCAAAAAACTGCTTAGATTTCATCTCTATTTTTTCCTGGGTCTGTCCTTTCAGAATAGATCCTATAAAACTTTTTTTCACCTTTTCGGTTTCAGCAAGTTTCAGTTTCAGTAAAATAAAAAGAGGAACATGCTTTAAAAATTGTATTCTGTACTTTGTAGAATCGTAAAACTTGAGATACATAAACATAGTATCCTTATACGTCAAAGTTCCGTCAAAATCAAAACAATACAATTTTTTCATTTTTTTAAAGCTTTAATTTTTTAAATATAAATTCAGGGATATTCCTGATAATCATCATGATAATACTCCAAATCGGCAAAACATATGCCACGTTATTTTGCTTTTTGAATGCTTTATAAATACAGGCGGCAGCTTGCTTGGGGCTTGCTGTCAGCTTAGGATTTAAAGGCAGGCCTTCTGTCATTTTGGTAGCCATAAATCCGGGTTTTACTGTCAGGACATGTACTTTTTTATCAAAAAGGTAATTCCTCAGACCGCTTAAATAAGCTGTAAAAGCAGCTTTTGCACTTCCATAGATAAAATTACTCTGCCTTCCTCTGTCTCCGGCTACGGATGAAAGCCCGATAATGGTTCCCGATCTTCTGTTTTCAAATTTATGAGCAAAATAGTTCATTACAGGAATAAGCTTAGAATAATTGATCCCGATAATACGTTCTGTATTTTTGTTATCATAAAGCCCTTCTTCTGTTCCTTCCCCCAAATATCCCACAGCACAAAATAATACATTTGAATTGATATTATCAAATCTATTATAATCAATTTCTTTCATCAGATCCAATTCAACAACTTCAGACTGTTGCAGAAATTTGACATCTATATGTCTTGCAAATCTTTCTGTAGTTTCTTTATTTGAGGTAAAAAGATATATTTTTTCAAACTTTTCGCCTTCCTGAAGTGCTTTTTCCACAAAAGCCTGTGCCACCTCAGATGTACTTCCCAGAACTATCATTATGAGTTGTTATTTAAGATTCTTTTGTGCTGTAAAGACACAAATTTAGAGTTTCTAATATTTTTCAGGTAGTTGGTCAGTGATGATCTGCTCATACTGTCTTTGGTAAGGTAAATTCTTCCTCCAAACTCCTGAACGATGCTGTCCAGCTGATCTACCAGTTTTTTCAGTTTTGAATTCACTTTGAAATCCAGAGCCAGTGTATAGCCTTCTACAGGAAATGAATTATAAGCTTCCGGATTATTCTTTCCAAAAAGCTTTAATACAGCCAGAAATGACCCGTTGCCACTTTTAGCAATCGTTTCAAGGATTCTTTTCATCCCTTCTTTTCCTGCTTCCTTAGGAATAACCATCTGATACTGAATGAAGCCGGATTTTCCATAGATTTTATTCCAATCATTAATGGCATCTAACGGATAAAAAAACGTCTCATAATCAATAAAATTTTTGACCTCCTTCTTGGATTGTTTTTTATAATATAGCCAATTGAAAATTTTCACTGTCAGGGCATTCAATACAAATCCCGGAAAGTAAAAAGGAACGGTAGGCTGTAGTTTTTTCTTTAATCTGAGGGGTGTTTTCGCCAAATTCTGGGGAAGCTCATGCTGAAAAGCATGTTCTCCTCTCATGAGAATACTTCTGCCGATATTTTTCCCCTTTTGAAGACAGTCGATCCATGCTACCGTATACGTCCAGTTTTCACTTTCCTCAAACAGTCTGAAAATTTCATCCAGATTATCAGCTTTAATGCTTTCCTGACGGATGTAGGCGGATTCTATATTTTTAAGCTTAAATTTTGCAGTGAGAATAATTCCGGTAAGTCCCATTCCTCCAATCGTTGCCCAAAATTTCTCTGAATTCTCTTCTCTGGAACAGGTAATAATTTCTCCATTTTCAGTCATCAGTTTAAACTCTATGACATATTCTGAAAAACAACCTTCTGCATGGTGATTCTTACCATGAACATCGGAAGCGATGGCTCCTCCTACTGAAATAAATTTTGTTCCCGGTGTGACATAAAGGAAATATCCCTGTGGCACTGCTATTTCAAGTACATCTGAAAGCAATACCCCGGATTCGCATTCTATCACTCCGTTTAAACGGTCAAAACTGATGAATTTATTTAATTTTTTGGTAGAAAAAATGGTTTCCCCCAATGAAGCATCTCCATAGCATCTTCCATTACCTCTTGCGATAACCTCATTATGATCAAGAACAAACTTCTTTATTTTTTTGAAGCTGTCCTCAGATCTCATCTCTTTTTCTACTACCGGGAAATTTCCCCAGTTTGTAACCTTCTGTGTGAAATTCGGCTTCATTTCTTAAAGTAAATTTGAATTAAAAATGTAGCAACCCAAAGTAATAAGGTTACCTGTATATAACGGTCTCTATAGACAATTTTGGTTGGAGATTCTGTTCTGTTGTACACCAGTGTTTGCTGAAGATATCTCAAAAGGGCGAATACGACAAAAATAACCGTATAAAATACTCTTTCATGAAACCTTGCCTGCACTTCCGGTGAAAGGGTAAACATCAGGTAACATACAATGGCCAATGTAATGGAAATAGACAGTGCAATATCTGCAAACTGGACGTTATATCCATCCAACGCTTTTCTTGTCTTTCCGGAAACCTGAGCATTGATAAGCTCTCCTCTCCTCTTTCCGATCGCTAATACCAATGCCAGTACAAACGTCAATAAAATAGCCCATTGTGAAATACTGATTCCTGTAATATAACCACCGGCTAAAACCCGCAGTACAAATCCTATTGCAATAATAAAAATATCAATGATAGGAACATGTTTCAGTCTGAATGTATACGCAAGGTTCATCACCACATAAAAACTAATGATGGCTCCAAATTTCCATAAATGCTCATGAAAATAAAACTGCGCAAAGAATACAAGGGCGATATCTATAATCACCAGCCCTATAAGAATTCCTATAGCTTTTGATTTTGAGATCGCTCCACTTGCCAGCGGTCTTCTTCTCTTTTCAGGATGCTTTCTGTCTGCTTCAATATCATTATAATCATTCAGAATATAAACAACGCTGGCTGCTAATGAGAAAATAACAAAGGCAAAGATACTTTTAGAGAGCAGGTCTATATTGGTAATATTACCTGAGAAAAACAGAGGGACAAATACAAAAAGGTTTTTCACCCATTGCTCCACACGGAGCAGTTTAAGATATTTCTTCATTTATGTTGTTTCAAATACAAAAATAACAAATTCAAAATTGACAGCATAAAAATACAAAAAAAACCGCCGGGGCGGTCTTTTACGAAAATATTTATATGTTAAATTAATTATTGCCCTTGTTTGGCATCATTAATCATTTTTTCATTGGCAGTAATGGCAAATTCCACTCTTCTGTTTTTAGCTCTTCCTTCGTCAGTATCATTGCTGGCAACAGGCATATTTTTACCTTCACCTTTTGTGAACATTCTGCTGTTTGCAATTCCTTTTCCAGATAAATAAGCTTTTACAGCATCAGCTCTTCTTTGAGAAAGTGCCACGTTGTACGCATCTTTACCTACGCTGTCTGTATGTCCGTAGATATTGATGTTTGTATCCGGGTTATCCGCTAATACTTTAGCTAGTTTATCCAGGTTGGTTTGTGCTACAGAAGTAAGATTTGAAGAGTCGAAAGCAAAGTTTACGATACTTTCATTCATCGTTACTTTAATACCATCTCCTACTCTTTCAACCTGAGCTCCTGGTAAAGTTTCTTTAATATCTTTAGCCTGCTTATCCATTTTGTTACCGATAACGTTACCTGCAACTCCACCGATAATACCACCTAATACGGCACCAATCGCTCCATTTCCTCCTTTACCTACATTGTTACCTAAGATACCTCCCAATACAGCTCCTGATGCAACACCTACTGCTGTACCTCTCTGTTGATGGTTTGAATTCTGAACCGCTTCACAACTTGTCAATAACAAAGCTGATGATAAAAAAAGGGCTCCTACGTATGTTTTATTAAATTTCATTTTTTTTTGATCTTTTATGTTGATAAATTATTTCATTCCAGCTCTTTCGAAGTTGTAAACAACTTTTACATTTTCTCCGTCAAACGGAACATCCTGTTCAAGAGAAAACTGATCTGTAGTCTGGCTTACTAATGTCAGCGTATATCCAGCTGTATTTTGTTTTGCTTTAGTACCTGCAGCAATTTTTTTAAACATAAACGTGTTACCGTTTTTCACTTCAAACTTGATAGGTTGTGTCACAGCCGGGCAATTTCCACCACCGTTTAGGGTGTAAGCTCCCGTCCAGTTATTAGGAATCAGTCTCCAGTGACTTCCTACGAAACACTGAGCATCTGCTCCTTCATCGAAAGGCTTAATTTTATATCCTTTATCGTAATTTACGCTAACAATCTGCCAATCTCCTTTCATCTTAAGGAAATCTCCCTTTTGATTCTGAGCTGTAGCTGCTTTATTCACTGAGGAACAAGACACTGCAAAAATGGATGTTCCTAACATCCCTGCAAGTAGTAACTTTTTCATTTTGTTGTTTATTATTTTGTTAGTATAAAGTTACAAAAAACCGTGCCAAAATTGAAAATAAAAAATAAAAAAAGTCCGAAAATTTCGGACCTTTTATGGTTTAGCCTTAAATACAGGTAGATAAACTATTTTTTAACAGTCTTTTTTACGGATTTCGAAGGCTTAATTTTAGTTGAAGACTTACCGTTATAGAAGTTGGTGTAGGCATATTCTGCAGCTTTCTTCACATCAATAACACCTCCTGCCTGAGAATAATCAGCAAACCCGTTTTCTGTATTGGGATTACTACTTTTTACAAGTGCTTCAATAACCTGATAAGGTTTAAGGTCTGGCATATAAGCTAATAAAATAGCTGCAGCTCCCGCTACAACCGGTGAAGCCATAGAAGTTCCCTGAAGATACTTATATTCGTTTTTAGGAACGGTAGAATAGATTTCTTCTCCCGGAGCAAAAACATTGACCATTTTTTTATTATAGTTTGAGAAGCTTGCTCTCAATGCACTATTCTTATTGGTACTCGCTCCCACTACAAGAACATTGCTTACGAATGGTTTTTCATCAGCAACATTTTTAAAATTGGTAGGAAAAGCCAGGTGTTCTGCTACATCTTCATTTTCGTTACCGGCAGCTTTTACCAGGAGTACGCCTTTATCTTCAGCATATTTAAAGGCATCCCAAACTACATTTTTACCCGGAGAAACAGGTTTTCCAAAGCTCATATTTAAAACTTTAGCCCCATTATCTACAGCATATCTTATGGCATTGGCAACGTCTTTATCTCTTTCGTCTCCATTTGGAACGGTTCTTACAGACATGATCTTTGCTACTTTGGAAGCAACACCATACTGAATGACATTCCCCTGTGGAAGACCGGCAATAATTCCCGCTACGTGAGTTCCATGCTCTGCGTCAGGACCTTCATAATGGTTGTTACCATATTTTTTTTCTGAATAGTCATCATAGTTGTCTCCTACGATTTCTTTTCTTGTATCATAGCTAAGATCATATTGCTTGGATTGTGGAGCATAATAATCAATAGCTTCTTTCATCTGTTCTTTGATCAGCTTCTCAAATTCTGCAGAAGATTTCCCTTTGAATTCCGGGCTTTGAGACACCTGGCCTAAAACCTGAAATGCGATTGCATCTTTTTGTTCAGTAGGTGCTTTGATCGCTGAAATAGTTTCTGCTGTCACGGCTTTTCCACCCAGTAATTTAACCATATTCGGGACCAGCTCATTGATCATAGAATATGTCTGGAAATTCTGTTTTGCCTCTATGCTTTTTTTAGTGAAAAGCTCTTTAGCTTTCATATACATAGCAAAGTCTTCCGGCATCTTAGCCTGATTGGCTTTATTTTTTGTAGAATCATCCCCTTCAAAAAGCGGCTTATATTTGGCAACAACTCTTGTTACTTCCATATTGTCAATATCTACATCACCATTCTTGCCACCGATAAAGTTCCATCCGTGTACATCGTCAATATATCCGTTTCCGTCATCATCTTTCCCGTTACCAGGAACTTCATTAGGGTTTGACCATAGGTTTTTTACCAATCCCGGGTGATCAACCTGTACCCCACTGTCTAAAACCCCCACTACAACAGTTTTGGGTTTCAAACCTTTAGACTCTAAATATTGATAGGCGTTTGCCGTATTGACACCATATACTTTTGAAGTGGAAAAATCTTTATGATACCATGTCATCAGATCTTTATCTTCTTTCGGGTCGATGCTTTTAGCGCTAGACTCCTGTGCATAAGAGAAACTAAAACCTGCTAAAAAAACAGCAGCTAATAATACCTTTTTCATATGTTGATATTTATTTTTTTCTAAAATCATACAATCGTCATCTTCATTTAGCTTATTTGCCACGAAATTTCCTTAATAGGAATTCATATTAAATACAACTTAATACGATTGTTTAATGTTCTTTATATAGGTAAGAGATTCCGGTCCTTTGTTACAAATAAGATCCAGAATCGATAAATCTTCCAAAAACCCGAATTTATCTGAAAAGGTTTGGTAATATTCCTCCATTTCAAATTCAGAAGGATGTTTTGCCGAAAACTTTTCTCTGAAATTAATACTTTCAGGATTTTTGATATATTCTTCATTCAAAGAGTATGCCTTTTCTGTTTTAAGTATCTGTTGGATCACTTCTAACCCTTTAAGGTTAAAATCAAGAAGGAACTTTTCTTTCAGATCAAATATTTTCCTCAGTTTATCTTCATAGTATTCAAAATAGGGAGAACTTTGATATGCCGTTTTGATGGACTTCCAGTGAAGACTTCTAAAATCCTCCCTGTAGGAGATCTCCATATCTTTCATTTCTCTTTTCCCATTATGGTTCATTGGGATAATCAGTGAAAGTTTTCCATTAGCCCCATAAATATTGGCTCTGTTTCTATACGTTTGCTTTGGAAAATTTTCAAACTGTTCAAATACAATTTCATTTTCAGTGTTTAACAATACTGAAAACCATGACACCGGTGGCAGATAAAATACCGGCAATAAAACATTCTTCATATTCATAATGCAAAAATGAAGTATTTTTTCAAATACTTCATTCTATTTTAAGTTTAATTTTATTTATAACTCGTCTTCAGTTTTGTTCTTTCTGAATAATTTCACGAAATATTCCCAACCGAAGAATAATATTAAAATCATTGCTGCAATCCACCAGTACGAAGTTTTATTGGCTTCTCCTGTATTGGTTGCTTTAAACATTCTATCCCAACGAACCTTGAATGGCGCCTGATAGGTAGAGCTGCTGTCTGAGAAAGCTCCCTGAAGGCTCATCCATGTAAACATTGGTTTTCCAACAATATTTTCTTCCGGAACGAAACCAAAGAATCTTGCATCTAACGAAGCATCTCTGTTATCCCCTACCATCATATAATAATCCTGCTGAATAGTATATTGGTTGGTTTCCTTTCCGTTGATAAAGATCTTTCCGTTCTTTTTTTCTAAGCTGTTGTGCTCATATTCTGAAATGATCCATTGGAACATAGGAAGTGTTTCGTTGTTGATCGCTACGATATCTCCTTTTTTAGGAATTCTTACCGGTCCATACCAATCTGCATTCCAAGGTTTGTTGATTGGGAAAATAGACTGTGTAGTATCAATTTTTGTTTTAAGCTCATCCTTATAATATACTGCTGCTTCTCCTTTTGCAGAAACATCTTCCTTCATGTCAATTACCTGAGGAAGTTCTTTGATTTCTTTAGCCGTCTTATCGGTAAGACCCTGGAATGCGTAAAGATAGCCTCCGTTATTCTGCTGTAATTCCTGAACCGGCAAGAAACCGTATGCTTTGTATAAAGCTGGAATATCCAATTGGCTTCCTGTAGTGACAATATATCTGTGCTGTACTTCCTGGTCTCCTAGAACAACTTCAGGTTTTCCATTGACAAAAAGTCTTCCGGCTCTCATTTCGAAAGTATCACCAGCTGTAGCCACACATCTCTTTACATAAGGATCTTTTCTGTCTATTGCAGTATGCACAGAGTCACGAGGGTAGTTGAATACTACTACATCATTTTTTTGTGGCTTATTGAACTGCAGAATTCTAGTATAAGGTAATTTTACCCCATCTACGTATGATTTTGGATCATCTTTCGGATTCCCTTTCTCTCCTGTATCTGTAATGGTTCCCTGAAGGAAAGGTATTGCTAACGGACGCATTGGAAGTCTGTACCCATAGCTCCATTTATTTACGAAAAGGAAGTCTCCTACCAATAGTGTTCTTTCCATGGAACCTGTAGGAATCCCAAAAGGCTGGGTTACAAAAACGTGGATAATGGTTGCAAAAACCACGGCGAAAGTAATAGATCCCAAAAATGTATCTTTCTTCTTATCGCTTTTTTCTTCGTCTGTAAGAAACAGATCATTGGCATTTTCATCTTCAAGCTCTGTATCTTTAGAATAGTTCACCGTAGCCATATAGATAAACGGCAGGATCACTGTAAGGATCTGGTCCTTGAAAAGAGTTTTTCCGAACTTTTTCATTAAATAAAGATGAAAAACAGACATCATGATGGGTCCTACAATTGGCATATAAGACAGAATTGCCCACCATTTAGGATGTTTTGTTTCTTTAAGAATAATGAAATAATTATAGAAGGGTATAAATGCAAATAAGGGACTGTACCCCATTTTTTTAAACAGCTTCCATGTTGAAATTCCCATTAATATGGATAAAACGAGAACATATACTGTATAAGTTAAAAAATAATTCATAAAATTTTTTGCCTATTCTGATAATATAAATGATAAAATGATGAGTAATAAATGATCACAGCTTTTCCGCTATTTACAATTCACTATTCATCATTTCTGTTATTTGTCGCAATTTAAAGAATTTGTTACAAATTAAAGCCCTAAAACGTCTTTCATTCCAAAATTCCCTTTCTTGTCTTTAATCCACTCTGCAGCTACTACTGCGCCTAATGCAAAACCGTTTCTGTTAAAAGCTGTATGCTTAATCTCAATTTCATCTACTTCGCTTCTGTAGAACACACTATGGGTTCCCGGTACTTCATCTTCACGTACCGCAAAAATCCCAAGCTGATCTCCCTGAGTTTCTTCCAGTTTCCAGGCTTCAAATTTCGGATTGTTTTTAATAATACCTTCTGCAATGGAAATAGCTGTTCCACTAGGGGCATCTTTTTTATGGATATGATGAATTTCCTCAAGCTGGCAAGAGTATTCATCAACGTTTTTCATAAGATCGGCAAGCTTTTCGTTCAAAGCGAAGAACAGGTTTACTCCTAAACTAAAGTTGGATCCGTATAAGAATGCTGTTCCGTTATCAACAGCTAATTTTTCTATTTCATCTTTTTTCTCCAGCCATCCTGTTGTTCCGCAGATCACAGGAATTTTATTTTCAAGACAAGCTTTAATGTTATCAAAAGCAACTTCCGGAAGGGAAAACTCAATGACAACATCAGGATGATTAAGATTTTCAGCAGTTGGAGTTTCCTTAAGGCGGGCCACTACTTCATGACCTCTTTTTTGTGCGATCTCATCAATGATCTTTCCCATTTTGCCATAGCCAACTAATGCTATTCTCATACTGTTATTTTTATTTTATAATTTACCATAATAGCCATATCGGCTTTATGAGTGTACTTTTTTTTCTGTATTAAAATCTGTAGCTTAAACTTAATCCTGTTTTCGGTTGATCATAACCATACTGGTCCTGGATAACAGCCGGTTTAAAGGATAAATCCGGATCATGTCTGCTTTCATAAAGATGGGCATCTACTACGGCATCTACAATATTAAGGATATAAATTAATCCTGTAATAGCAATAGCATAGTCCCTTTGTCTTTTTGCTCTATCCTGTACATTTCCCAACGCTTTTTTATCCAGCCACGGATGGGTATCTACAAATTCGTTAGGCGTACCGTTAAGTTTAGCAATATAATATTCACGGTATTTTTTATACTGGTTGTCATTCCATACCGCAATACCTACTCCGGCTCCTACAGCTCCCCATACAATGGGAATTTTCCAGTACTTTTTATTGTAATACTGACCTAATCCCGGAAATACGGCTGAATACAGCCCGGCTCTGGTAGGGTTCAGTTTTAATGTCTTTTTGGTAGGTCCATTGGCTTTCTCCAGATCAGCAATGATCTTAGCTTCGGTTTTCCCTGGTTTTAAAACAGGAGGCGTTTCTACTTTCGGAGGACTTTGTATCTGAACAGTATCAATAGGGCTGACTTGTGAATAAGCCAGCACTGTAAGATTCAGGAAAAATGTGAAAAATATTTTCTTCATTATTTAATATGGGACAAAATATATTCCAATTCTTCTTCATTCTTGAAGTCCAGAACAATTTTACCTTTTTTACCATTTCCAGAAGCTTTGATTTCTACTTTTACGTCAAGAATATCAGCAATGGTCTTCTGGGCTCTTTTATAATTATTCGAAAGCTCTGCAGTTACTTTTTTGGCTGCCGGAGATTTTGGATTCTTCAATGCTGTTGCAGCCTGTTCAGCCTGACGAACATTTAATTTTTCTTTGATGATCAAATCAAACAGGATCTGCTGATTTTCTTCATTTTCAAGACTGATGATCGCTCTGCCATGTCCTGCAGAAATCTCACCACTTCTAATGGCATTTTGAATATCCGGATTCAACCTCAACAATCTGATTGAATTGGTAATGGTACTTCTGTCCTTCCCGATTCTCTGGCTAAGGTTTTCCTGAGTAAGACCAATTTCTTCTAAAAGCCTTTGATATGTTAAGGCTATTTCGATAGCATCAAGGTCTTCTCTCTGGATATTTTCAACAAGAGCCATCTCAAGAAGCTCCTGATCATTAACTAAACGGATATAGGCCGGAATAGTTGTTAAGCCTGCAATTTTAGTTGCTCTATAACGTCTTTCCCCGGATATGATCTCAAACTTTTCCCCGTCTTTTCTTAAAGTAATCGGTTGAATTACTCCTAAGTTTTTGATAGACTGGGCAAGTTCATTTAATGCTTTTTCATCAAAATAAGTTCTTGGCTGTGTCGGATTCGGATAGATATCCTCAAGTGCTACTTCTACAATATTTCCAACAAACTTATCTGCTCCCTCATCAGTCGCAGAATTGACACTCGCTTTGGATTCAGCACTTAAAATGGCTCCTAAACCACGTCCCATAGCTCTTTTTTTGTCCTTCATAGATATAATTGATAAATGATGTTTGATAAGTGATGACCAGCATTACTTATGGTCCATTTATTATTAATTTAATTTTTTATTAAATTCTCGTTCTTCAAAAGAACTTCTTCAGCCAACTGAATGTACTGAACGGCTCCTTTACTTTCAGCATCATAATTAAGGATACTTTCTCCGAAACTTGGAGCTTCACTCAATCTTACATTTCTGCTGATAATTGTTTCAAAAACCATTTCCGGGAAGTGTAAATTCACTTCTTCCACAACCTGGTTGGATAATCTTAATCTGCTGTCGTACATCGTCAGAAGAAGACCTTCTATATCAAGATCTTTATTGTGGATCTTCTGAACATTTTTAACGGTATTCAGAAGTTTTCCCAATCCTTCTAATGCAAAATACTCACATTGGATAGGGATAATCACTGAATCTGCAGCGGTAAGGGCATTCACGGTGATCAGACCTAAACTTGGTGCACAATCGATGATGATATAGTCATAATCATCTCTCACACTTGCCAATGCTTTTTTCAGCATGTACTCACGATCTTCTTTGTCTACCAATTCAATTTCTGCTGCTACCAGGTCAATATGTGACGGAACTATATCCAGATTCGGAGTTGCTGTTCTTTTGATACAGGCTCTTGTATCTGCACTATGCTCCAGTAGATTGTAGGTAGAATACTGAACATCTTCTACTCCCAGCCCAGACGTTGCATTTGCCTGAGGGTCAGCGTCGATGATTAATATTTTTTTCTCCAATACTCCTAATGCTGCTGCTAAGTTTACAGCGGTGGTCGTTTTTCCAACTCCCCCTTTTTGATTAGCAATACCTATGATTTTTGCCATTATTAGAACTTTAAGTTTCAAAAATACACTTTTTTCTTTGCTCTCGATGAATGACTAAAATCAAAATTGAGTTAAAATACTGTTAATAAGTGTTTTAACGATTAAAAAAATTATCCACAAAAAAAAATCTTTGTGGATAACTATTTAAAATTCGTTTTCTGTGGCGATTAATCGAACTTCATTGAGATAGGAAATTTGAAATAACTTCTTACGGATTCTCCTTTTTTATTTTTTGCAGGAATCCATTTTCCATTTTTAGAAATTGATTTAATTGTTCTTATCGCTTCATTGTTAAAATCTGCGTTGGTTCCATTAGCTTTTATCCCTGAAATACTTCCATCCATTTCTACAATAAAGGTAATTGTAGTCTTCATGACATCTTCTGCGTCAAATCCTGAGCTGTCAAAGTTGTTCATGACCTTATTTCGGAATGAATCTATCCCACCCATAAAGTTTGCCTCTACACTCAGCTCTGTTTCAATTTTTTTAGGATCTGTTTTTTCTACTATCGGATCTGTTTTAATAGAAGGTCCGGTTCCTCCTCCAATAACCTGAGGGGTAATAGGAGCAACATACGATGTCGTTTCCGTTTCCTTACCCTGTGAAGTCTGTACACTTGCTACTGCATTCACCTTGTCTATTACAGTTGCTTTCTCATTTCTTACAACTGCTTTAGGTTCCGGTAATCTGTTATCATAAGTTTTTACACTAGGAGGCGGAGTAGCCGGTTTTACAATGTGTACGGGTGGATCCTTCTCTGGTGTTTGAACAACCTTGATTATTCTTCTCCCGTCATCAGTTGTTCTAGTCACCATTGTATCTGAATGCATTGCAGAGACTACAAACGGAGTAATTGACACGGCGGCCAACAGGCTTACTCCTACAAAAAGTGCTTTGGTTAATATTCTATCTGATTCGTTTCTTAATGCGTAAGCGCCGTATTCTTTGTTGCGGTGCTCAAAAAGAACTTCGTTGAAGCGAAATTCCTGGTTTTGGTTCAGGTGTTTCATCACAATCTATTTAAACTGTTAATCATTATTAATTCATTAATTCTTATCGATAAGCATTAATTCGATATCAAAATATCTGCCAAAAAATTATCAAAACATCACAATTTTAAAAAAAATTATGATAATCTTTAATTTTAACATTTTCAACTGTTGTAAATATTTAAAAACGACCGTCAAACATATTCTATTTAAGAAAGAATCATCAGGAGAAGAATTAATGTGGATAGCAATCCCAGAGAATTGATGATAATGAAAATAATTGCCTTGATTTTTCTATAGTGCTTAAAGGCAAAAAATAATGCCCCCATATTGAATACAACACTGGCTACCATAAATAAAATGAGCAGTGAGTTACTGATCTTTTTCAATTCAATACCATTGTAAGTAATCAGTAAAATAATATAAGATACCGTAAAAAGCAGGCTGATAAAAATTTTTTTCTGAAACTGACCGGATATATCGTGATCGTGCATATATAAAATTATTTTTAAATTTCTTACTTATACTGACCCGTGATCAGCATGGTTTACAACCTATCCAACAAAAAAAAGAGACTGCCAATAGCAGTCTCTTTCTTATTATATTTTCTAAGGATATATTAGAATAATTCTTTTCTGATAATGTTCTGACTTCTTTCAGGACCTACAGAAACCAAATACACATTGATTCCTAAATACTTCTCGATAAACTCGATGTATTTCTGAGCATTGTCCGGAAGTTCATCATAACTTCTCGCTTTTGTAATATCTTCTCCCCAACCTGGTAAATCCTGGTAGATCGGTTCGTAGTTGTACAATTTCTCTGTTGATGAAGTGAAATAATCGATGATTTTTCCGTCTTCAGTTTTATAATGTGTAACGATTTTAAGGTTTTCAATTCCTGTAAGAACGTCTAATTTCGTAATTACCAGATTATTGATCCCGTTAATCATACAAGCATGCTTTAAAGAAACCAAGTCTAACCAACCTGTTCTTCTTGGTCTACCTGTTGTAGCACCAAACTCACCTCCAATCTGTCTGATTTTTTCTCCCAGCTCGTTATCTAGCTCAGAAGGGAAAGGTCCGTTTCCTACTCTTGTACAGTAAGCTTTTGCTACACCGATCAAGTTTTGAAGTGAAGTTGGTGGAACACCAGCTCCTGTACAAACACCTCCTGTAGATGGAGAAGATGAAGTAACGTATGGATATGTTCCGAAGTCGATATCAAGCATTAACGCCTGAGCTCCTTCAAACAGTACATTTTTACCATCTCTGATCGCTTCGTTCAGCTCTAATTCAGTATCAACGATTCTGTCCTGAAGCTGCTTTCCGATTTCCAAATATTCGTTGTAGATTTCTTCAACGTCTAAAGTTGGTTTTCCGTAATATTTTTCAAATAGAGAGTTCTTAACTTTTAAGTTCTTCTCAATTTTATCTCTTAAAATTTCAGGATTTAAAAGGTCTACCATTCTGATCCCGACTCTTGCAATTTTATCTTCATAGCAAGGTCCGATTCCTTTTTTGGTAGTTCCGATCTGAGTTCCTCCGTGCTCCTCTTCACGGTAAGTATCCAAAAGGATGTGGTAAGGCATAATTACATGCGCTCTTCTGCTGATAAAGATATGATCTGATCTTAAGCCTTTGCTCTCAATCTGACCAACTTCTTTAATGAAAGATTTAGGGTTTACCACTACACCATTCGCAATGATACATTTCCCTTTGCATTGAAGAACTCCTGAAGGAAGAAGGTGTAGAACGAATTTTTCATCACCCACATAAACCGTGTGACCAGCGTTGTCTCCACCCTGGAAACGTACTACATAGTCCGATTTTGCTGATAAAACATCCGTGATTTTTCCTTTGCCTTCATCTCCGTACTGAAGACCTACAACTACATAAGTTGACATATTTTACTTTTGTTTTTAGATTCGTGCAAAATTACTTTTAAAAAATTGGGTGAGCAAATTCTAGGTGGATTTTATTTTGGGGTGGGGTGAAAATCATAGCATTGAAGAAGGACCTGAGGTCAATTTATTTTTAGCTGATATTTTCTATAATTTATTTTCAACAATGCACTATATTTACTCTCCATATACATCTTCAGAGCAGTAACCCATCTTAAATTCCTATCGTCATGACCGCAAAATGTAAGATACTAGCCTTATTTTTCTTAATTAGTTTGTTTTCTTTGAAAGCTCAGAGTACAGGTAAAGTGAATGACTATCTCAATATCCCAGGCCCGATAAAACTTGATCAAAAAACATACAACCTAGTTTGGAGCTCGCATCCTAATGAAAATTATTTCAAACAAGAATATCTAAATTCAAATGAAGATCTCAAAAAGTATACTCGTTTAGTTATGATTGACTTCATAAAAGGAGACTATGCTCTCAAAGATATTATTGATCAAAAAGTCAGTGAATTACAGGAGCTAAAAAAAACTAATCCTGTTGTAAATTATCAAGTTCTTGAAAATAATGGAGAATATATTTTAGACTTCATTATTAGTGAAAATTCAAAGGATGGCAAAGAAATATTGATCGCAGAGAGGAATATTTATCGTTATAAATTAATTACCGAAAACAATAACAAAGGTATTTTACTTTTCGCAGTAAGCGAAAGAGGATACAAAGAAAATATGAATGTTTTTTTCAATAACTTAAAGAATAATTCTTCTAAATTAATTGAAATTGTGGGTAATTATAAATTACCCGAGATACAGTTAAAATAATATAACATTACACAAGTAGTATGACATCATCATCAAAATCAGCCTATTTACCTTCAAATCTAAATACTGAGTCTAAACTTTTCTCTACTCTGTTTTCTCCAGAAATAATAAAAGCTACTCTATTAATTGTTCATGGAATGCAGGAACACAGCGGAAGATATGCTGAGATTGCAGAATACTTTGCGGCTCATGGAATTGCTGTATTGACTTATGACCATCTGGGACATGGAAAATCTGTAAAAGAGAAAAAAGATATCGGATTTTTTCAGCTTGAGAAACCGGATGAAAGATTAGTAGCCGATGCAGAGATGATGGCTGATTACCTTGCAGAACAATATCCTGATGTTCCTCATTTTATTTTGGGACATTCAATGGGTTCTTTTATTACCCGCTGCCTTCTTCAAAAAGCCAGCAGTACATTTGCAGGAGCTATTATTACAGGTACAGGAGGTCCTTTACCCGGAATCAATATATTAAGAGGTTATTTGTCTTTAGCCAATAGTATAGCACCTCACCATCGTACTGTTTTGAACTCAATATTTACTAAGGTCAACAATAAGCAGTTTGTAAAGGATCAGGATTTTGGAGATACAAGCTGGCTGAGTATTAACCCACAAAACAGACGTAATTTTGAACAGGATGAACTTTGTGGAATTCCATTCACGAATAATGCCTTCTACACTTTATTTAGTGTTTACAAAAAGGCTACCGCAAGAAACTGGGCTGATTCAATTTCCAGGTCTTTTCCTTTTTTATTTGTAAGCGGCCAGGATGATCCAATCGGGGATTTCAGTAAAGGAGTGAGGTATACTGTTGATCATTTAAAGTCTGATGGTTTTCAGGATGTGAGTCAGGAGATCTATCCCGGTATGCGCCATGAAATTCTGAATGAGGAAATCAGAGAGGAAGTTCTGAATACTGTCTGTGACTGGGTTTTCAAGCATTCATAGATGCTATTCTCGCTGATAATACAGATTCAGCAGACTTCTAAATCAATATTCACTACTTCACAAAATGCGTACAGCTTTTTTTGTAATATATTCTTTAAACTCTTTCAGAAAGATAACTTCATATGAGCTGCTTTTTTAAGATTAAAGATTAAACATTGAAAATAAAAAAACATGAGAATACATATTTTCGGAGCATCTGGGTCTGGGGTGACAACATTAGGAAAGGCATTATCTGAAAAAATCGGTATTGAATATATTGACAGTGATGATTTTTTCTGGCTTACCACCCATATCCCTTTTACTGAAAAACAAAACCCGGAAATCAGAAACAACACCCTATCCGAAAAACTACACACTACCAGAAACTGGATCTTTGGCGGTTCTATCATTCATTGGGGAGATGATGTATTCCCTCCATTTGATTTGATTGTATTTCTTTATCTGCCTCCTGAAATAAGAATGGAAAGACTGAGAAAAAGGGAATATGAAAGATATGGTGAAGAAATTATCACTAATCAGGAAAGAGCCCAAAAGTTCCACGAGTTTATGGATTGGGCTAAAGATTATGACCACAACACCGGTATTGCCAATAGAACGTTAAAAGCCCACCTGGAATGGTTGTCCGGTATAAACACCCCACTGATTGAGCTCTCAGGAGATTATGAGCTTTATCAAAAGATGGACATCATTTTGGATAAAATAAAACAAAGAAACTTGCAGGTACAATAATTTATCTGTGAAATTGCTTCGCTTTGCTCGCCATGACAAAGGTGATGTTACTTTCAGAAGAATTCCTAAATTAGAACGCTGAAAAAACAAAATTAAAAACATGACGATAGAAGAACTTATTAAAGATAAGACGATAAAAGCAAAAGAAAAAACAGGCCTTATCAGTCAATGGATTCTTGACAAGTCTTTACCTCTTGATGAATTAATTGCTTTTGCCGAAAAATCAAAAGATCCAGTAAAGGCAACCTGCATAGAGGCCATAGAATATGCAACCAAGCAGAATCCTGGTATGGCAGATGAAACAGCATTTGCATTTGTCACCACCACCCTTACCGAAAAAGCTCCCAGAATAAAATGGGAAAGTGCCAAAGTAATAGGCAATACCGCTCATCTGTTTTCCGATCAATTAGACCAATCCATCACTAATCTGCTTGTCAATACAGAACATGAAGGAATTGTTGTCCGATGGAGTGCCGCATTTGCCCTCGGTGAAATTTTGAAAATGAAAACCCAGCACAACACCACTCTCCTCCCTACCCTCGAAAATATCAGTGAGAAAGAAGAGAAAAACAGCATCAAAAAGATATATCTGGATGCTATTAAAAAGACAAAAAAATAATATTTTGAATATAAAAAATCCTGGATATATTTTCCAGGATTTTTCTTTAGGTTTTGGCTAAAGCCAATTGGATTTATTATCTTAATGATGAATGGGCTAAAGCCCATTCCTATTGAATATTTTCTTTGTCATTAGAATAAAATATCACCTTTTTTATCGATGAATAAACATCTGCAAAATCTGTGTGATCTGTCGGAAATTAAAATAATCAAATCAATACCACTTCCCTATCCATCCCAATTTCCTTCAGGAAAACCTCATCATGAGAAACCACCACCAGTGTTCCATGATAGTCTTTAATGGTATTCGTTAAAATGTCTACATTCTGAAGATCCAGATTATTGGTGGGTTCATCAAGAACGATCATATCCGGTGTTTTGTTACTGATCGAAAGTCCACATAATAAAACTCTCAGACGCTCCCCTCCGCTTAACACTCCACATTTTTTATCCCAGGTTTCCTTTCCAAACAAAAATCTGGATAATAAAGTTTTCACCTCAGATTCCTGAAGTGCCGGATCATTGAATTTTTGGACAAAATCATAGATACTCAAATCACCTTCAATAAGAGAGTATTCCTGATCCACATAAATACTGTTAAATTCGGCTTTAAAAATCTTACCCTGATAAGGTTCTGCATTTCCAAGCAAGAGCTTTATCAGACTCGTTTTTCCAGACCCGTTCTGCCCTTTCAGTGAAATTCTTTCTCCACTTCGGATCTCAAGATTTAGATTTTCTTGCCACAGTTTTTCACTTCCATAGCTGAAATTCACGTCTTCCAATGTAATTAAAACTTTACCGGAATGTAGGCTGGAGTCATTGAAAGTTACTTTCATCTGATCAGAATTCTTTAAGGATGAACGCAAATCTCTCAGGTTCCCGGAAATACCACTGATTTTTTCAGCGTGAATATTTTTCAGTTTTGAGGTATTTTTCTCGGCGTTATTCCGAAGGGTATTCATCATAATTCTGGCGACACCGGACTTTTCCTGCTTCTGTTTTCCTCTGGCATCAAGCTTCTGTTTTCGTTCCAGTGTTTCCCGTTCTTTCTCTTTGGCTTTTTTTAAAGCGCGCTCTTTGGCATGAATATCATTATGTAAAGCCTCCTCTTCAATTTCTTTTTGCTGGATATAAAAGTCATAGTTTCCTCCATAGGTGGCAACCCCCTGATTGCTTAATTCAAAAATAGTGTCCACCAGATTCAGGAGTGTCCTGTCATGGCTTACCATAATAACGGTAGCATTTGTCTTATCAATCATATCGTACAATAATTTTCGGCCTTCCAGATCCAAATGGTTGGTAGGTTCGTCCAATACGATGATCTCCGGCTGATTGATCTGAATTCCGGCAAGGAAAACTTTGGTCTTTTGTCCTCCGCTTAAACTTTCAAGCTTTTGGTTGAGTCCAAAATCCTCAAGTCCCCAGTAGTGTAAAGCATTTTGGCTCCGTTCCTCGAGGTCCCAGTCGTCATTCAGGATTTCAAAATACCTTTCGTCAACGTCTCCCTCTGTTATTTTCTGAAGAGCATTTAGTTTTTGATCTATCTTGAGGCATTCTGCAATAGTAAGGTCATTACAATTTCCAAACATTTGTGGAACATAGAAAATATCACCCTGGATATTTATATTTCCGTTTAATGGCTGTAATTCCTCAGCAATAAGCTTCAGTAAGGTAGATTTCCCCATGCCGTTACTTCCCACTAAAGCAGATTTTGTTTGAGATGGTATCGTTATATTGATATGATTAAATAGCAGGTCTCCTCCCGGAAACCCAAAGGATATGTGATGTAGTAAAATCATGATTTCTTTCTTAAAATAATTAGGTAAACAACAGCAACTCTTTGGTTACTGCCTGATCAAGTCTGAAAGAAATTATATCCTACATGTCCGTATATTGGGTTTTGTAAGAACAAATATAGTGATTTCCCGCCATTTCTTTATTTTGCTGTCTAAAGAATCAAGTATAAACTTTCGGGTCCACACTAAAATACAATCTATTCTTTATACATCTTAAACTGATAAGAATCATCTGCTGGCTTATTATTTACTTTTCTTCCATACATTAAACAGTCTATTCTTTCACATGGATAAAATGCATTTTCTCAATGCTATGACTTGCTATATACTTAAGAACTTTATCGGTTATCGTTTAAACAGGCTCCATGATCATATGAACTCTGTAGCTTTCAAATCTTCAAAACTCTCAAACTCATAAAAACAGGAAAGTATTTTAATCAAAAATCCGTAACTTTGCCAACTACTAAAAATTTTTATGGAAAGCATTAAAGTTCACGACAAAACTTTCGTTCCTTATTTGAAGGACGCCGAGATTCAGGAAATTGTAAAAGAGACAGCGTTAAGAATTTATGAAGATTACAAGGATGAAGTTCCTGTTTTCATTGGCGTATTGAACGGAGTAATCATGTTCTTCTCAGATCTATTAAGGTATTACCCAGGTGAATGCGAAATTGCTTTCATTCAAATGAGTTCTTATGTGGGAACTGAGTCTACAGGGATTGTTTACCAAAAAATGGAATTGACTAAAGATGTAAGAGACCGTCACATTATTCTTGTTGAAGATATTGTGGATACAGGAAATACAGTGGAAAGTCTTTTCAAATACTTTAAGGAAACACAGCGCCCTAAATCTGTAAAACTGTCAAGCTTCTTACTGAAACCTGAGATTTACAAAAAAGATTTCAAATTGGATTATATTGGAAAGGAGATTCCAAATAAATTCGTTCTTGGTTATGGATTGGATTATGATGAACTAGGAAGAAACCTTCCTAATTTGTATCAGTTGGAAGACGGTCAAATCAACCATTAATGCCTATAGCTATTAGCTACTGGCTTTTAGCTTTAAATATTAAATCGAAATAAAAGTAAAATATTAACTAAATAAAGCTAAAAGCAAGAAAGCAAGCCAGACGCAAAATGCCAATTGCCGGAAGCGAATCAAAATTATGATAAACATTGTTCTGTTCGGCCCTCCAGGAAGTGGAAAAGGAACACAAGCTCAAAACTTAATCGAGAAATTCAATTTAAAGCAAGTTTCAACAGGTGATCTTTTCAGATACAATATGAAAAATGATACTGATCTTGGAAAACTGGCAAAGTCTTACATCGATAAAGGAGAATTGGTTCCGGATCAGGTAACAACAGATATGCTGATTGATGAGATCAGAAAACCTACCGATACCAGCGGTTTTATTTTTGATGGTTATCCAAGAACTACCGCTCAGACGGAAGCTTTGGAAAAAATAGTTAAAGAAGAACTGAATGACAAGATTGACATCTGTCTTGCATTGGTGGTAGAAGATAAAATTTTGGTTGAAAGACTTCTGAAAAGAGGAGAAACCAGCGGTAGATCAGACGACAGCAATGTAGAGATCATCGAAAACAGAATTAAAGAATATTATTCTAAAACGGCAGAAGTAGCCGAACTTTACAAGCAGCAGGGAAAATATGTGGAAGTAAATGGTGTAGGAGAAATTGATGAGATTTCACAAAAGCTTTTTGCTGAGGTAGAGAAAATTAAATAAGGATTTAGGATTTAGGGATTAGGATTTAGCATCGTTAAATATCTGTTCCCTAACCCCTAAGGCCTAAACCCTAAAAATTATGTCAAACTTTGTAGATTACGTAAAGATTCATTGTAAAAGCGGACATGGAGGAGCAGGTTCTGCCCACCTAAGACGTGAAAAATATATTCCTAAAGGAGGTCCTGACGGTGGTGACGGAGGTCGCGGCGGACATGTCATCATGAGAGGGAATGCACAAGAATGGACTTTACTTCCACTTCGATACACGCGTCATATAAAAGCAGAGCGTGGTGAAAATGGAGCAAAAAACCAGCTTACCGGAGCTGATGGTTCTGATATTTATATTGATGTTCCCATTGGAACTATCGCTAAAAATGAAGAAGGAGAAATCATCGGGGAAATCCTTGAAGATAAGCAGGAAATTATTTTGATGCTGGGTGGAAAAGGTGGAAAAGGAAACGAACATTTCAAATCATCGACCAATCAAACTCCTAGATATGCTCAACCTGGAATGGATGGTGAGGAAGGCTATGTTGTTTTCGAACTTAAAATTTTGGCAGATGTAGGTTTAGTTGGATTTCCCAATGCTGGAAAATCTACTCTTTTAGCATCTGTTTCTGCAGCAAAGCCTAAAATTGCAAACTATGCTTTTACCACTTTAACTCCCAACTTAGGAATTGTAGACTACAGAAATTACAAATCATTTGTAATGGCTGATATTCCTGGGATTATTGAAGGAGCAGCTGAAGGAAAAGGATTAGGACACAGATTCCTGAGACATATTGAAAGAAATTCAATTCTTTTATTTTTAATTCCTGCAGATTCTGAAGATCACTACCAGGAGTTTAAAATTCTGGAAAATGAGCTGGTAGAATATAATCCTGAACTATTGGATAAAGATTTCATTATTTCCGTTTCTAAATCCGATCTTTTGGATGATGAGCTGAAAAAAGAAATTGCAGCAGAATTTCCTGAAAACAGACAGCCGTTATTTTTCTCCGGTGTTACAGGAGAAGGTCTGGTAGAGCTGAAAGATGCTATCTGGAAGAAACTACATGGATAAAATACTGTTTGAATTCATCGGTCTTACTTTTACAAAGTAGATTACAACAAAATAAATAACCCCGGAATTTTTTCCGGGGTTTTGTTTTGGTCTCAATTTCCATTCTGTTATTGGAAGTAAGATTCCACAGGAACCAGAGAAAAAATCCTTTTGGAACAATTATTGAGAGATGTTCAGAAATTTAAACTATGAAATATATCCTGAGTTTTTGTGCCCTAGTACTCATATTTTCATGTACTTCTCAAAAAGTAAATTCGAAGTACTCAACCGTTGAATATGAAGCCACTCCCTGTTTCGGCTTTTGTCCTGTTTTTAAAATGACAATCCAGCCGGATAGAACCGCAGTTTTTGAAGCAGAACACTTTAATTTCAGTGAAAAGCCTTCAAAAGATGAGTTTTCCAATCCGAGAGAGGGAACTTTTACAGGAACCATTAAAGAGGAGGATTACCATACATTACTCAAGTTACTGGATGGTTTAGAGGTAAAAAATCTAAAAGATAAATATGGCGAAAAAAATATTACAGATCTCTCCACTTCTTATTTAAGGATTAATTTTAGTGATGGAACTTCTAAAAATATACAGGATTACGGAAAGCGGGGAAATGAGAAACTGTCTAAAGTTTATCATTTTTTTGAAGACCTCAGAAAAAATCAACACTGGACTAAAGTAAAATAGTTCCGGGTAACGATATTTAAATTATTTTTGCACAAATAATTCCTTCATCTGGGAGGAATTATTTTTTTTATAAAAACATTAATCATTTAATTCAAAAAAATGAAGAAGAACATTTTATCTGCAATATTATTTGCAGTATCTACTGTGGTATGCGCCCAAAGCTCGAGTATGAGTTTTGGTGTAAAAGGTGGGTACACGTTATCCAGTATGAAGTTTTTTGACGCAAAATTAGATTCAAAATCCTATTTCTATGTAGGCGCTGTGGCAGAGCAGGCACTATCTCCAAAATTTGCAGTACAGGCTGAAGTTCTTTATACCCAACTGGGAGGTAAGGAATCATACCCCTGGACCCAATTAGTAGGGAATGAAGTAGTAAATATGGGAGATATGAATTTTGAATACCAGATGAATCAGATACAGGTTCCAATTTCTGCAAAGTATTATTTTATTCCTAATCTTTCGGCTTCTGTAGGAATGAACATTGGAATCAATGTTTCAACAAAGATAAAAACAAGCAGCCTTTTCAGTGATACGGCTAAAGATAATTATGCCGGAGCAAAAACGATCAATCTCTTTCCTTTCTTAGGAGCTGAATATAAAATTAATGATCAGTTTTTTGTAGATGCCCGTTATCATTTTGATTTTATAGAAACCAATAAAAGTCAGCACGTCCCTACGAAAGTTGGTTTTTTACAGGCTGGTGTAGGATATAGGTTTAAATAGAACATTCTCCTTTACTGATTACAATACAAATGGCTGCCCTTATAATAGGCAGCCATTATTTTTGATAAAGGAAAATTCAATTTATTTTTTAATAAACTGTTTCGTGGTCACACCGGTTTCGGTTTTGATTCTGATCATATATGATCCGGACGGAAGACTTCTTACATCCACTGTATTACGGTTTAAAGTAATATTTACTTTTTTACCTGAAATATCAAATACCTCAACTTCACTGATTTTTGCTGATGTTTTAATGTTTAGCACGTCTGTAGCCGGGTTAGGGAACAATTCAACATTAGTTTTCTGCTCCATTCTTTCCTTCTTATCCAGTTCTAAAAACATTACCTTTGGCTCATGTTGAGCCTGCCCGCTTCTTTGTAACATTTCAGGTTTTCTGCAAGGAGCAATAAAGGCATGATACCTGGATCCTATTTCCATAGATGTTCCCGGTAAAAGATTAATGCTTCCGCCGGATTGCATGGTAATATCATGTTTAGAACCCAAAATATATCTATCCTTAGTGGTGATCTTCTTACCAATTTCATAATAATGAGACATATTAGGCTCAGTAGTCAGTACCAGATTCTCTATACACGGGGAACCTTCAGAGCTTTCTTTCATAGGAAGTAATTGGGGCAGCCCATACTGAGTTTGTCCGTTTCCTAAATGTACAGCATTGAAATCCACACTCATGTTGGGACCATATACGTCAGGATTTATCACTTTACCTAAAAATGAGCTAAATGATTTACTTACATACACCTCTCCATATTTATTTCTCTGAAGAGTCATACCTGTGTGAAGCGGTGCGTTGGTTTCAGTATAAATTTCCGTATGCAGCACATTGGAAGATGTAGAATTTACCAGATCAACAGCATGGATGTTTTCATAGCCCAGGAATAATACAGAGGCGTCCTTATTAAATTCGGGAACATATGCTCTCAATCCATTTATCTGCAAGGAAAAATCATTCGTAAGCTGCCCTGTAGAGGAATTGAATGAATAAACTTTATTAACATAATAATCCGGCGATGGATATGGATTTAGTGAATCAGACCAAAAAGAAATGCAGATATAATGAGAGTAGATACCATTATTAAGTCTTGGAGACTGTCTCACACTAAAATATTTATAAACGCCAAAAGTTACCGGGAAATTGAGATTACTTATAATTGGTGCTCCATTAGCAAACCCTTGATTACTCAGCTTATAACTGTAAAGCTTTGTTCCGTTTGGAATTAAAACCCAGAAAGACTGATCGGTGCCATTAGGAATAATAGTTACCGCTTCTGAATCAAACTGATTCCCTAAATTATCCAATACTGTAATATCTTTAGCCCCTGGCAGCACATCTCCAAGCGGAGATCCGTTAGCACCTATACTCCCTAAAGTCATGTCAACAATTGAGTAACTTATATAAAATGAGCTCCCAGCATTTTCCCCTGTTGTAAAAACATAATACTGATTATCATTTGCCGGATTTTTTACTATGGCAAGCTGTTGGGCACTTTCATTTTGCTGTGTGATCAAAGTACCATTAGGCATCACCTGATTCTGCCTGTTCCAAATCTTTTGACCATTCATATAAAAAAGAAGCTTTCCGCTTGCATCACTTGCGGTACCACAACTTTCAAGAGCTTTCATATTACTGTTATTTACAGCAACAGGAGTAGAAGATGAAAAGTTGAGTGCCGCATTATTTCCAAAATACCAGTTATCATTTTCGCCCTGAGCAAATACCATATTGACTCCAAAACCTAGTAGTAATAAGAGAAAAAATTTCGTTTTCATAGGCTATTGTTTAGAAGAATTAACCTGTTTTTTCAATGTTTCAATTTCCATTTTTTGAGCTTTTAATTCTTTATTCTGATCAATTAAATGCAGCGTAAGTTCTTCTACTTTTTTCAGCAAAAGAATATTCATTTCTTTAAGCTCAATCCCATTTTTTATGGCTTCTTCAGTAGTAGGAACTTCCGGTAAATGCCCATTTTTATCGATAAACTGTGCCAGATCATTCAAAGGCATCAGCTTATAGTCTTTTTCAAAAACATAGTCTGCCCATCCGTTATTGGCAGCAATATCTACTTTTACTCTTTCTGTTCGGATTCCTTCTTTTACAAACAGTTTATATTTCTGACCATCAGGAGCAATGCCATCGGCAGGAAGCTGAGTCGTAAACTGTCCTATACCAATAGTTCCATTATTTCCTACAATCCAGTTTCCGATATTCAGTTCATTTTGAGGCGAAGACATATAGGGCGTAATAAAATTTCCGATAAAAATATTATTATCCCCTGAAAGAATGGCTTTGGCATTGGAAGAACCAACTGCTATATTATTAGTACCACCTGCCAGGCTTACCAAAGAGCTTGTGCCCACTACCGTATTATTCTTTCCGGCAGTTAAATACCTTAATGCATCCCAGCCAATCCCTACGTTATAATCCCCGGTTAAAGATCCTGATCCCATCACGCTATTTCCTATACCTACATTTCCTGTCCCCTGTTTAAAATATTCCAATGAATTCATTCCCACTGCAACATTCATTGTAGCATCTATGGTATGCCTCATACTATTCTGTCCTACAGATACATTATTATCTCCACTGCTGATTGATGACATGGCATTATTTCCCAAAGCCGTATTACCATTACCTGTTGTATTTTGGGTTAGAGATCCCATTCCAAAAGCTGTATTAGATGACCCCGATGCATTATCCGTTCCACCTCCAAAAAAAAGGTTTTTATCCCAAACCATACCTGGCGATGTAACATTAAAAAATATAAACCTCCCATTAGGAGTAATCTTCATTTTCTCTGCATTGTTTGTTTTAAAGACTAAGGATTGGTTATCCGTGGTTCCAATAAAGTTAGTTCCAGGAGTTGTCCCCCCATTTCCTGTTAAATTCCATGATTGAGCATTTGCTGTAAAACCTGCTACTACAGCAAGTAAAAAAATTGTTTTCTTCACAATAAAAAGTTTTTATGATTTATTTAGTTATTTAAGATTCATGCACATTGAATATGATCTTACAATGAATATTGTTTGTTTTAATTAACAATGATTTTTTTGGTTATTTTCTTTCCTTTTTCCAAAGTGATATTTAAAAGATAGGCTCCTTTAATCATTGATTTCACCTCTATTTTCTCCCCATTGCCTTTTAGTACTATTTTTCCTGATAGATCATATATCTCCCATTCAAGCACTTTAGACCTAGTATCAATTTTAATAAAATCTGATGCCGGATTAGGGTAAATATTAATCGAGCTTTCCTCCGGGGTTTCTCTTAAGTCTAATGTCAAAGAAATTTTTTGATTGCTTACCGCCGCTGAAGCTCTTTGCATTTTCCCTGCAAGTACCTCACACGGAGCAATTGTCGCAAAGAAATCTGATCCAGTTTTAATCTCTGTATTGGGCAGCAGGCTAATATAATTCTCTGCTTTCATAATAATGGATTGATTAGTATGATCTACAGTATAATTATTAGAAGTAATAATATAGTTGTTCACGGAATAGGTATGGCCGCTATAAGTTTCCGGATTCTGCAGTGCAAGATCAATTATACATTCTGTTGCTCCTGCATTGGATAAATATACGTTTTGAGGCAATCCTAGATAAGTCAGCTTCCCTTTTAAATCAATTGCATTAAGGTTAACACTGCTTCCCCCGTAATTATCAGGGTTATTAATTTTACTTAGATAGCCATAATGTGGAGTACTTAAATAGATATCGGTATTGGATATATTCCTTTGTATTCCGTAGAAATTTATTCCCGGCGCTCCGGAATATATCTGGTTATAGACAGGGAAACTGGTAGATGCTCCTAAATTGATGGCATATATTTTATCCCTTCCCAGATACATTATTTTCCCATAAGAACTGAATTCTGAAATATAGGATATAGAGGTATTAACATCCAATGAAAAATGATTGGTAATCTGCCCTGTGGAGCGTTCAAAAGAATAAACCTTGTTCATATAGTAATTAGAGGGAATCCACATATTTAGTGAAAGATAATTGGTAAACCCTTTTCCATAATCAATTTGAGGTGATACTTTTATTCCAAAGTATTTTGTTTCATCCAATGGACTTGACAGCCCCAAACCGCTTACAACAGGAACCGGATTAAATCCTGATGCTGATAGTCTATAGCTGTATAAAGTATTACCATTAGGTACCAGAATCCAAAACGAATAGGTATCAGCATGGTCTTCGATAGTGATTGCTTCCGTTTTAATTTTATTACCGCTGGAATCAAGAATAGGTATTCTTTTAGCATTGGTTAAAACTTTTCCCAGCGGATGTCCGTCTCCACCTATGTCTCCCTGGTTCATATCAACAATTGTATAAGCAACATAGCTACCTGGGGTACTTATTTCTGCTGCTGTAAAAACATAATACTGTCCAGGATAAGCCGGATTTTTTGCGATGACCAGCTGCTGTGTAGAGAGCCCCCCACCTATAGATGAGCCATTCAGCATGACCTGATGTTGCCTATTATAAATATCAACTCCATTGGTATAAAACAGTAACTTCCCATTTTTATCACTTACAGTACCTACTGCTTCTTCAGCATACATTTGACTATCCGTGAGGGCTGTTGGTGTAGGTCCGCTGAAGTTGACCCCTGCATATTGTCCGAAATACCAGTTATCATTTTCACCCTGGGCAAAAGATAAAAGCGGTACAATCAATACTAATATTACATATATTCTTTTCATATATTGATTTTATATTATTTCATCTTTTTTTCCAGAGCTTCGATTCTTTTCTGTTGCTCAAGGGTATACAATGTCAGTTCTTCAATCTTTTTCAGCAAAAGAATGTTCATTTCTTTTAGTTCAATTCCATTTTTAATGGCCTCTTCTGTAGTAGGAACTTCTGGTAGATGCCCATTTTTATCAATAAACTGAGCCAGATCGTTCAAAGGCATCAACTTATAATTTTTTTCAAAAACATAGTCTGCCCACCCATTATTGGCTGCAATATCTACTTTCACTTTCTCTGTTCGGATTCCATCCTTTACAAAAAGTTTATATTTTTGTCCGTCAGGAGCAATTCCGTCTGCAGGAAGCTGAGTGGTGAACTCACCGATACCTATTGTTCCATTATTTCCTACAATCCAGTTTCCGATGTTCAGCTCATTTTTGGGAGAAGTGGTATTGTAGGGAACAATCTTGGTCCCAATAAAAATATTATTTTCACCAGAAGTAATCTGCGCCGCATTAGAATATCCAATTCCTATGTTATTATTTCCTTTAACAAAAGCTCTGTATGAGTCTCCTCCAAGTATCACATTATAATTTCCCTGATTGGCATATCTTAATGCACTGGAGCCTAGTGCTATATTAAAATCTCCCTTTAAATTACCCGATCCCATGGCAGCAGCTCCAATACCAACATTATTATTCCCACCTTGAAAGTTTTCCAGTGCATTCATTCCCACAGCAGTATTAGAATTTCCTACCACACTGTTTCTCATAGAATTAAAACCCACCGCAACATTAAATAGCCCATTGGTCATTAATGATATTGCATTGTTACCAATGGCTGTATTTCCGCCACCTTCTGTAAGCTGGGTAAGCGCACCCATTCCGAATACAGCATTATTAGTGGTCAAAGGATTATCCATTCCTCCTCCGAAAAAAAGGTTTTTATCCCATACCTGTCCTGGTGTTGCAATATTGTAAAATGTAAACCTTCCGTCCAGGCTTATTCTCATCTTCTCTATATTATTTGTTTTAAAAACAAGAGGCTGGGTATCTGATGTTCCTATAAAATTTGTACCGGGAATAGTTGATGCATTTCCAGTTAGGCTCCATTGGGCATTAGCTGTTAAACTGAAAACAGCAGCAAGTAAAACGATTGTTTTTTTCATGGTTAAAAGTTATCTGGTTATTTATTTTATTTTGTTTTTGAGTTTTTCTATCTCTTCATTTTGTTTTTTCAGCTGGCTGTTCTGATCGAGTAATTGTTTATTCTGATCTATTAAATGTAGGGTCAATTCTTCCACTTTTTTAAGCAAAAGAATGTTCATCTCTTTTAGTTCAATTCCATTTTTAATGGCCTCTTCTGTAGTAGGAACTTCTGGTAGATGCCCATTTTTATCAATAAACTGAGCCAGATCGTTCAAAGGCATCAGCTTATAATTTTTTTCAAAAACATAGTCTGCCCACCCATTATTGGCTGCAATATCTACTTTCACTTTCTCTGTTCGGATTCCGTCCTTTACAAAAAGTTTATATTTCTGTCCATCAGGAGCAATGCCATCGGCAGGAAGCTGAGTCGTAAATTGCCCTATACCTATGGTCCCATTGTTTCCTACGATCCAGTTTCCGATATTCAATTCATTTTCAGGAGACGTTGTGTTATAGGGAGTGATAAAGCTTCCAATAAAGATATTGTTGTTTCCGGAGGTGATCAGTTTGGCATTAGAATGTCCTACATTGATGTTCCCTGATCCCTTTGCCAAAGATCTGAAAGAATCTCCCCCAAGTATTGTATTATAGCTTCCGAGCTGGATATATCTTAAAGCACTTGTACCTACTGCCAAATTAAAATCTCCTACCAAGCCTCCGGATCCCATGGTTGAGTTTCCAAGACCCACATTTCCGAGACCTGACTGAAAGTGTTCTAAAGCATTCATTCCTAATGCTGTATTAAAATTACCTGACACGGTACTTCTCATACTGTTTGCCCCTAAAGCCACGTTGTTGTCTCCACTTGTGATAAGAGACAGTGCATTATTTCCTAAAGCTGTATTACCATTACCTGCTGTATTTTGGGTTAAAGTTCCCATTCCAAAAGCAGTATTGTATAATCCTGTCGGACTATCTACTCCGCCGCCAAAAAAAAGGTTTTTATCCCATACATGCCCGGGCCCTGTAACATTAAAAAATATAAATCTTCCATTTTCAGTGATCTTCATCTTCTCAGCATTGTTTGTTTTGAATACTAAAGATTGATTATCCGTAGTCCCTATGAAATTTGTTCCGGCAACTGTTCCGGCATTTCCGGTTAGGCTCCATTGGGCATTGGCTGTTAAACTGAAAACAGCAGCAAGTAAAACGATTGTTTTTTTCATGATTAAAAGTTATTTTTTGACTTTACATTTCTTTACAAAGGGAGAAATGAGTTTCCATCCTTCCTCCTGAATTAATTATTTTTAATGAATGGTTTAGAAATCCTGCAACAGCACGCACTGTACTACAAGCTTCTATTGCCGTCATCTGGCTATTGATAAGGGTAGCAGACTTGCATTGGAAAAATTAACGGTGGCCTTAGTTCCAAAGTACCAATTGTCATTTTCTCCCTGAGCAAATAGTATGTTTATTCCAAAACTCAAGAAAAACAAAAGAAAAATCTTCGTCTTCATATTATATTATTTAAATGGATTGATGTTTGGCTTTACTGCTTTATGTATCTCTTTCCAGAATTTCTACATTCTTTAGCAGATCACTTAAGTACATTTGAGATTCTTATACTTTATTAAGTAAAAGATCTTATACTGATGATGTTTTTGTTTGGGTAGGTATTATAGGTCTTGTGTTCCCGGTATGTTCATAAAATTGAACATACCTACTAAAACCTGTAATAGATACAGGTAGAAGGATTATTTTTCTCATGGTTAGTTTTTATTATCATTTCAAATGGATATCACAAGCACTAAAAAGATATTATGCCGCTTCAATGAAATGTTATATTTTTCAAAAATAATATAAATATAATTAAAAATATAAATTAAAAACCAAATAAAACGAAAACAAATTAATCAATACATCATAAAACAGGATTAAAACTGGAATATAATAAACCTATTAGCGGATCAGAAGAACAAAATTAATTCTTAAAAATATTTAGATTACCTTTGTAGAATGTAATTCTTTCAGGCTGAAGGAATTTTTATTTAAATTTTAAAATAATTCATTTGAATTTTACAGACTTACAATTAATAGAACCTATTGCAAAAGCAATCCAGGAACAAGGGTATACTAATCCTACTCCCATTCAGGAAAGATCTATTCCTGAAATCTTGAATGGCAGAGATTTTTTAGGATGTGCGCAAACCGGAACAGGAAAAACAGCGGCCTTTTCTATTCCTATTTTACAGAACCTATCTAAAAAGAAAATTTCTAACAATCATATAAAAGCCTTAATCCTTACTCCAACCAGAGAACTGGCGATCCAAATAGAAGAAAATATCAATGCTTATGGTAAATATCTTCCATTAAAACAGCTTGTTATTTTTGGAGGGGTAAAACAGGGCAACCAGGAAGCTGCACTGAGAAGAGGTATTGATATTCTGGTGGCTACACCGGGAAGACTTCTTGACTTCATTGCTCAAGGCATTATCAGCCTTAAAAACATTGAGATCTTCGTCCTTGATGAAGCAGACAGAATGCTTGATATGGGTTTTGTACATGATGTTAAAAGAGTAATTAAGCTTTTGCCTCAGAAAAGACAGACATTATTCTTTTCCGCAACAATGCCCGGAGAAATTCAGAAATTGGCTAATTCCATACTGAATAATCCTGTAAAAGTAGAGGTAACACCTGTTTCTTCTACAGCAGATACCATCAAACAATCTGTTTATTTTGTAGAAAAAGATAACAAACTAAACCTGTTATCACATATTCTTCAGAATGACATCTCAGATTCTGTATTGGTATTTGCCAGAACAAAACATGGTGCTGATAAGATTGCCAGAAAACTTCAAAAAGATAATATCTCTGCAGAAGCCATTCATGGTAATAAATCTCAAAATGCGAGACAAAACGCATTGAATAATTTCAAATCCGGAAAAACAAGAGTACTTGTAGCTACAGATATTGCAGCGAGAGGGATTGATATTGATGAATTAAAATTCGTAATCAATTTTGAGCTGTCTGATGTTTCTGAAACGTATGTACACAGAATTGGAAGAACAGGAAGAGCTGGTGCAGAAGGAAATTCAATATCTTTTGTAGACGGACTTGATCTTCTTAATCTAAAAAATACAGAAAAACTTATCGGAAAGAAAATTCCGATTGTAAAGGACCATCCATTCCATACAGATGATTTGGTTGCTCAAAAAAGAGATTCAAACAACAAACCGATGTCGGGAGGAGGCGAAAGACAAGGCCCGAGACCAGCAAGGACTCCCAATAATAAAAAACCGGCTGCATCCACAGGATTTAAAAAGCCTAAGAATAAAAATTTCACCAGAAAGAAATAAAAATAAAAAAGCCTTTTCAAAAATTGAAAAGGCTTTTTTATTTTATCTTATATTCAGTAAAAAGCAGTCTACTTAAATAATTTTTTTGCATTTTCAGTAGTAATCCTGTCAATCTCTGAAAAATCTTTCCCATAGATATCTACCAGTTTCCCGGCAACTAAATCAAGGTATGAGCTTTCATTTCTTTTTCCTCTGTGAGGAACTGGTGCCAGATATGGAGAATCTGTTTCCAGAACAATCTTCTCTAAAGGGATTTCGTTCAGAAACTGGTCTATTTTACCATTTTTAAAAGTAACTACCCCACCGATACCCAAAATAAAGTTAAGGTCTATAGCATGCTTCGCCTGCTCCAGATTACCCGAAAAGCAATGGAAGATCCCTCTGAGCTTCGGATGTTTTTTTCTTTCAAGTACTTCAAATGTTTCATCAAAGCTTTCTCTTGTATGGATCACAATAGGAAGATCTTTTTCTATGGCCCAGTCAATCTGCTGTTCAAAAGCTTTCACCTGAATATCCAGAGTAGTTTTATCCCAATACAGGTCGATTCCTATCTCCCCTATCGCCGGAAAATTTCTTTGATCAAGATAGTCTTTTACGATTTCAAGTTCTTTTTCCCAGGATTCAGGCTTTACATAACAGGGATGTAAACCCATCATTGAAAAAATCTGTCCGGGGTATTCGGTTTCCAGCTGAAGCATCTTTTCATGAGACTCAGAATCAATAGCAGGAAGATAAAACTCTGTAATCCCTTTATCTATAGCTCTTTGAATAGCTTCTTTTCTATCTTCATCAAATTCTTCTGCGTATAAATGTGTATGTGTATCAATCATTTTCTTATCATTTTAACAGATCTTCATAAGGATTTTCCAGATTCATCAGCATTCCAAATGCCGGTTCTGTCTTTATTCCCTGTTTTTTCAGTTCTATTATCTTCTTTTTAAATTCTTCTCCTTTTTCCTGTAGTATCCTGTATTCGGCAATCATATGCCTGTAAGCATTCTGCTCTCTGGCGGGTTTATTCTGACCAAAAATCTCAATGGGAAATTCGTCCAGCATAAAGTTTAAAACGATACTTGCTTCACCATTCACCGTTATATTTTCAACCTTAACATCGGTTTCCCGAGGAATCAGTTCATGTAAGCTTAGTTCTTCCAAAAAATCCTCTTTAGCTCTAAGGTCTACTTCACAGATAATATCCAGATCGCTGCCTGCAATATCGATTTCAATGGGAATGGTTCCGGCCAATAAAGGTGAATAATTACTTAGCTTTTCAAAGACCTTATATTTTGTGAGTACTTCAAAAGCCCTCTTTTGTCTTTCATTTCCATTTTTCAAATAATCAATCTGCGTAAAATCAATCATTTGAAAATATTTTATGTTTTACTTTCGTTCGTTGATTTTCGATTCTCTGATCCAGTTTTTCCCGGAATTCAATAAACTTCGGATCTTTTTTATCGCTTGTTTTATGTTCTAAGGCTTTGGTAATTTTAAAATTTTCTTTAATAAAATCTTTTGTATCCTCAGAAAAATAAGCATCCCCAAATTTGTCAAAAATATAGTTTACAGCCTGGGTACTGGGATGAATCATGTCTTCTTTATAAAAACGGTAATCCCGGAGATCATCCATTAAAATTTCATAAACAGGCAAATAATGACAATCTTCAAACACGGATATAGATTCATGAATAGCGGTAATGAGTTTGGATTTACTCAGCTGGTTCTCAATCATTCCGTCTTTGGTATGTCTTACCGGTGAAACGGTAAATAAAATCTGTACATCTTCTTTACAAATATCCTTAAGGTCTAAAATTGTATTGTAAATAGAATGTGTCAGTTCCTGATGGGAAAGCAATTTTTTTTCGAAAAACTTCTGGGGAATCTTATGACAATTGGCAACGAGCTTTTTCTTTGGAATAAATTCATAGATAAATGAAGTTCCATAGGTAATAATAATCCAGTCTGTCTCCTGAAGAAAAGCATTGCCTTCTTCAATCGCCCCATTGATTTTATCCAAAGTCTGATGAATATACCGTGTATCAAAACTCGTATGATGATCCAGTGAAATATATTCTTCATTATACGTGATCAGATCCTCTTCTTCATAAAATAATGAATCATGGAGTATTTTTACTTCATTGCGAATAGAAAAGGGGTTAAAAATGGTTCCAAAAGGATTATTAAGGGTCTGCAGCTGTCCCTGATGCAATAGATCAGTCATTTCTGAAGCAAAGCACGAGCCTATTGAAAATATTTTATCTTCAATCTCAATTTTCTTTTCTGATTTTTTAATATCAACCTCAGTTCTGAATTTCATTTTTTTCAGGGAGTAGAAATTAGGTAGCAGGTAATAAGTTCTTATTAACGAAACCTGTCACCTGCTAACTCTTATCTAAAATCTTATTTAGCTTTCTCTTCTCAACAAATAATTGGCCAATTCTATAAACGGCTTCTTCTTTTCTTCAGGGATATCAATTTTCTGAAGATAGCTCTGCCCTATTTCATTGTGTTTCTCAATTAAACGAAGTGCTCTATCATCTACTTTTGTTCTTCTGAAGATCTTTTCAACTCCATAGATTTTATCTACGTTATCTGTCTTCTTAGAATACCAGTAATCCAGTTCCTTTCTTTCTTCTTCCGTGGCATGTTCTTTTGCCAGTAAATAAAGAACCGTCTTCTTATTTTCATAGATATCTCCCGCATGTTTCTTACCAAACTGAGCCTGATCTCCGAACACATCAAGATAATCATCCATAATCTGGAAAGCAATCCCAATATGTTTCCCGAAATTGAAAATAGCTTTGGCATCTTTAAAATCAGCTCTTGCAATCAATGCACCGATCTCAAAAGAAGAAGCACTCAGAACTCCTGTTTTATAAGTAATCATTCTGATGTAGTCATCAAAAGTCACATCTTTCTGAGTCTCAAAGTTGATATCATACTGTTGTCCTTCACATAATAAAAGTCCTGTATGGGTAAAAATTCTGATACAGGCTTTAAAAATTTCAGGCTCCAGGTCTTCAAAGAATTTATAGGCTTTAAGCATTAGTCCGTCTCCGGAAAGAATACCTACATTGATTCCATGTAGCGTATGGATGGTGGGCTTATTTCTTCTTAAAGGAGCCTCATCCATAATATCATCATGGATCAGTGTGAAATTATGGAAAAACTCTATAGCCAAAGCAGGCTTTATAGCCTCCTTCAGGTCTCCTCCAAACAGATCACATGCCATCAGTACCATAATAGGACGAAGACGTTTTCCTCCATGAGAAATGATGTAATTCATCGGATCATAGAGTTCTCTGGGCTTATCTTTAAAAGTATACTTATTGATGGCGTCACCAACGATCTGCTGGTATCTGTCTAAAAATTCCATAAATTCTTATAATTTGAACAAAAATACGATTTTTCGGGGCTTTATAAAACAAAAAACTTTGCCCTTATGGACAAAGTTTATATGATTTTTTAATTTTTATCTTAAGATAAGAAACTTACTAAAAGATAGGTAATTCCTGCTACAATAGCTGAAATAGGAATTGTAAGTACCCAAGCCCAAAGTAAGCTTACCGTAATCCCCCATCTTACCGCAGAAATTCTTTTCGTTAATCCTACTCCGATGATAGAACCTGTAATTGTATGGGTTGTAGATACAGGAATACCAAAGTGGTCAGTAATGAATAGCGTGATTGCTCCTGCAGTCTCTGCACTTACTCCTTCCAATGAGGTTACTTTTGTAATTTTAGTCCCCATTGTTTTGATAATTTTCCAACCACCACTCATAGTACCTAAACCGATTGCCAGGAAGGAAACCAAAGGAACCCAAAGATAATGTTGTGCAAAGTAATCAAAACGTCCTGCAGAAGGAATATTCAGATAAATAGGATCATGCAGCATCTCCACATGATAATAAATCAATGCTGCTCCTATAATCCCCATTACTTTCTGTGCATCATTCAAACCGTGTCCTAAGCTAAATAAAGCTGAAGAAGCCAACTGTAATCTTTTAAAAGATTGGTCTGCTTTGTGTGGATTTGATTTTTTATAAAGATGAACAATAATTAATGTGATGATAATGGAGATAATCATCCCTATAATCGGTGCCATGAAGATGAACAAGAAGATAGGAATTACTTTATCAAATTTCACAACACTTTGTGTCGTTACCTGATGTAAGGCATGTTTACAGGTTTCAAAGAAGCCTAAAGCTGGTTGAGCTGCTGCCACATCGTGATAATCCATCATAAAAGCATGCATTAAAGCAGCTCCCAGAAACCCACCAATTAAGGTATGTGATGATGAGGAAGGAATCCCAAACCACCATGTCAAAAGGTTCCAGGCAATAGCCGCTACAAGACCTGAAAATATAACTTCAAGGTTGATGAAATTCTCATTGACCGTTTTCGCAATTGTATTACCAATTTTAAACTCTCCAATAATATAAGCAGCAATAAAAAAAGCGGCAAAGTTCCAAAGTGCTGCCCAAAGTACAGCCTGGAATGGAGTTAAAACTTTTGTAGAAACAATGGTTGCAATTGAGTTGGCTGCATCATGAAAACCATTAATATAATCGAAAATTAAGGCTAAAGCAATAATAACCGTAAGTAAAATAGGAAATTCCATTTTTTGCTATGTTATGTATTGTTTAGGCGTATTTAATCATGATGTTCTCAATCGTGTTGGCAACATCTTCTGCTTTATCAGTTACTATTTCAAGATAGTTCAATACAGATGAAACTTTGATGATATTGATAGCATCATTGGTTTCAAACAATTCTACCATTGAGTTGGACAGTAAATCATCTGCAATATTCTCAATAGAGTTTACTTTGATACAAGCTTCTTTTACTTGCTCCATATTCTTGAAACCTTTAAGGTTTTTCATAGCATTCTGGATTTCAAGACATGCTTTGTGGATCAACAAAGAGAAGTCTGAATAAGCCTTCATCTCAGGTGATTTGTACAAAAAGATATATTTTGTAGAAGCGTAGATGTAATCGGCGATGTCATCTAATCCTGTTGCCAAAGTGTGAATATCTTCACGGTCAAAAGGAGTAATGAAGTTTTTCCCAAGTTCTACGAAGATCTCGTGAGTAAGTTCATCATTTTTATGCTCAAAGTCGCTCATTTTTTTCAACATAGAGTCATCATTAAGATCGAAATCTTTGATTCCTGTGTTGAAGTCTTCAGACATTGCAACTAGATTTTCGGTTACTTTTTCAAAAAGCACGAAAAAGATTTTATCCTTTGGTTGAAAAGCGTGGAAAATATTACCAATTCCCATTTTTTAGTATTTATAATTCGAGTGCAAATTTCCTAAAAAAGGATTTGACCTGAAACTATCTAACATTAAGTTTTGTTAACATTCGCTTACCATTTGATAATCAAACAAAAAAACCGGCATTACTGCCGGTTTTATATAGTGTCAATAAGGGTTTAGTTTGCCACTTCAGCCCTCATATCTTTTCCTTTGAACTTCATTGACTGAATATTGCTTAGGACATTGTCTTTGAATGATTTCTCAACTTCGAAGAAAGAGAACTTTTCCAAGATTTCAATATCACCAATTTCAGCTCTTTTCTTGGTCTTTCCTCCAGCAGTAGCCTGATTGATAATATCTAAAACATCAAGCTTCTTCAAGTGATCTTTCTTTCCAAGATTAAAGAAGAATCTTACCATATTCTCATCTTTTCTTCTTGGCTTTCCACCACGGTCTCTATCTCTTCCGCGATCTCTGTCTCTGCTATCTCTGCTGTCTCTGTCTCTTCCACGATCTCTGTCTCTATCACGACCACGGTCTCTTCTTGAGTAATCGTCATCTCTGCTGCTCAATTTCTGCTCAACAAGATCGTGTTTGTCTTTGTAATATAAAGCAAGATCTTTCAATTGGAACTGTAGCAACTGGTGCACCAATTCTTCTTTTGTAAAGTTGCTTAGATCAGGAATCAGACTATCATCAAACGCAAAAAGATCTTCGTGTTCTGTTAATAGTTTTTCGAAAACTCCACCTACCTGAGCTTTGATAATCTGCTCACCTGTAGGAATGAATTTTTCGTTGATCTCAATCTTTGTTGCAGATTTGATCTGCTTCAGCTTTCTGCTTTCTTCAGGCTTTATTAAGGCCATAGAAATACCGTCTTTTCCTGCTCTACCTGTTCTTCCACTTCTGTGAACAAATACTTCAGGATCATCAGGTAAAGAGAAGTGAATAACGTGAGTCAGAGAGTTTACATCCAATCCTCTTGCTGCAACGTCTGTAGCGACAAGAATATCGATGTTTTTCAATCTGAATTTCTTCATTACCGTATCTCTCTGCGCCTGAGAAAGGTCTCCATGAAGTGCATCTGCTGCATATCCATTCTGCATCAAGAAATCAGCAACCTCCTGAGTTTCCATTCTCGTTCTACAGAAGATAATGGAATACTGATTAGGGTTTGCATCGATCAATCTTTTCAATGCCTCTTTTTTCTGACGGTAACCTACCACGTAATATTCGTGCGTAATGTTCTTCTTCACTTCGTTGATAGAACCTACTGAAATACGGTGTGGTTTTGTAAGGTAATTTTTGGAAATTCTTTCCACTTCTTTATTCATCGTTGCCGAGAATAAGAAAGTCTGTTTAGTTTCCGGAGTTTCGCTTAAGATGGTTTCCAATTCGTCTTTGAATCCCATAGAAAGCATTTCATCAGCTTCATCTAATACCAACCAATGAATAGCAGAAAAGTCTAATGCTTTTCTGTTGATAAGATCAATTACTCTTCCCGGAGTCCCCACGATAATCTGTGGTTTATCCCTCAAAGATCTCATCTGCTCTACAATACTACTTCCACCATACACCGCTGTGGTTTTGATGTCTTTCATGTACTTAGAGTAATTCTTTATGTCTTTAGAAATCTGAAGACATAATTCCCGTGTCGGACAAAGCACCAATAATTGGATTTTGCGACTCGTATCGTCAATCATATCCAAAATCGGAAGCGAAAACGCTGCTGTCTTGCCTGTCCCTGTTTGCGCAAGTGCGATCAAGTCGCGAATATCTGAAAGAATAAAAGGGATAGTCTGTTTTTGGATTTCTGTTGGGCTTTCGTAGCCCAGTTCGCCAATTGCCTTAAGAATATCAGGACTTAAATTGGTTTCCGTAAATAAATTCATTAACTATTTTAAAATTTTTGCAAAGATACAATAAATATTTGACTTGTTTTTGAATAAAGTTTTAAATATACAATCTTAAATTCAGAATCCTTTACTATTTCTTTAATTTTTTGAAAATTAAATCTAAAAAAACACCCTTCAAGTTAAAGACTTGTTAAACATTATTTTTTTTTATTAAATTGGATTGATTTTTTCTGTGTTATTTATGAATTTTCAAAAATACACCATACAACAGTTCCATTATTCTACCCATAAATGATTTTGAACCCATCGGTAAAAGCCTATTGGGTATTTTATAGTAGAACAGGAATTATCTTTAACATTCAATCTCTTCTAATTATTATTTTAGTTCAATAATACAATGATTAAAAATAAAGGCTGTCTTTCTTTTGAGACAGCCTTAAGTTACCTTTTCTAACAATTAATGATTAGGCACGCATCTTAAAAATGTAGGATCTCCATTAAGTGCCTGACAATAGCACTCGTAAAGATAATTTCCACATTGTTCTCCTACTTTACTGCAGTAAGATCCACAGCTGTATGCAGCTGCTCCTCCCTGTAACTTTTTCAAATCCATTCTTGAGATTTTTTTCAGATTTTTCATAGTATGTACGTTGTAATAAGTTGGTATCTCAAAGCTAAAAAATAAAATTCCCTGCCTCGTGAACTCCAGTTTAATTTTTGGTAAACGCAAGTTTATTTTTTAACTTCGTTTAAAAATAAATCGGCAGATCATCTTTCTTTACAACCCATAGTAATCCAACCTCACAAAATGAATACAATACAACCGGAAACACTTACATTTCTAAAAAAGCTAACCAACAACAATAACCGTGAATGGTTCAATGAGAACAAAAGTCTCTATACGGAATCACAGGAGAATGTGATTTCTTTCCTGGAAGATTTAATCAAAGAAATGTCAGGTTTTGATGAGAATCTGGCTAAAATAGATCCTAAAAAAGCCATGTTCAGAATTTACAGGGACACCAGGTTTTCAAAAGATAAAGTTCCATATAAAACCAACTTCGGAGCTTCTTTAGGAATGGGCAAAGGAAGTCAGAAAGGAGGATATTATCTTCATATTGAACCCGGGAAATCATTTCTAGCCGGTGGAATCTATATGCCTGAATCTTCTGTTTTGAAAGAAGTAAGAAAGGAGGTTTCTTTGTATGGTGATGACTTTCTCAAAATTTTAAATCATAAAGATTTCAAAAAGCATTTTCCAGAACTTGATCAGGATGATAAACTTAAGAAAGTTCCTCAGGGTTTTGAAAAGGAAGATCCTATGGCAGAATATCTGAAACTTAAAAACTTTATCGTACTCTACCATTTAAAAGATGAAGAAATACTGGATAAAAAAGCGGTGCAAAATCTGACAAAGATCTTTAGCCTCATGAAACCTTTTAATGACTTTCTGAACACTCCTTTTGTGTAACCAATCCGGAAACTGCATGATAAAACAGTTCTGTTAAATTCTTACAGATACTGCAAAATTCTCTTTACCACCCATTGATATGCCTTACAGGTAATATTGGGGAGAAAAACAGCTATGCTTTATCATTTTATGCTGTTCCAGAATCTTTAAAACAAGCTGTTTATTAGCCAGAGGAGTCTCCCGGACAAAGGAAAAACCTGTTATATCTCATTTTTCCTCAAAACTATCCGGAAATACTACCCACTGAAAATCAACCTATTATATTTAACATTTTTTAAGATAAGTTTTACATTTTTGCTTATCTTTGCTGTTCGTCAAAAAGCTAAGGATGTCTTTATACCAAAAAATTGCAGAAAAACTACAATATATAAGTCCGAATTTCTACAAAAAAAGATATTTTAAGACCTTAAACAATCTTAATAAAAATAATTTTTCGGAACGCAATGTAGAACCGGAACTGGTATGGATCAAGGAATACCTTCCAAAGAATGCTGTAATTCTGGATATTGGTGCGAATGTAGGAACTTTCCTTTATCAGTTGGAAAACAAGTTGGATCATGAGCATATTTATGCTTTTGAACCTAATAAAAAGCTTTATCAGCGTCTTAAAAGACTGTTTCCCACGATGCAGATTCTTCCGTTGGCCCTTTCTGACGAAAATACGACAGCTGAATTTAAAGTTCCTGTCATTAATGGAAAAACAATTGCTTCCCGGGGAACCTTAAATACTTCTTATAAGGAAAAAGGGGAAGAGAAAAGCCTTACTGAAAAAGTGAAGGTTATTAAATTGGATGATTGGGCTGCCCTGGAACATTTTGACAAACTGGATTTCATCAAAATAGATGTTGAAGGAAATGAGATAAAGACTCTTCTGGGAGCAAAAGAAACCATCAGACAGTTCCGACCGACCTTAATGGTTGAAATGGAACAAAGACACCACCAAACGCCTATATGGAATGAAATCTCTGAAGTGCAAAGCTGGGGATATGAAGCTCAATATCTTAACAGAGACAGCTTTATACTGCAAACACTTACAGAGGATATTTTACTGCAAAATACAAGTGACGAAAAAAATAAAACTCAGTATATCAACAATATTATTTTTATACCTAAAAACATTTAAAACAACTTTATGAGCGTAGTAGCGAGACAAGGCTTCAAATATTCCATTATCGGTTATATTGGTTTTTTGCTGGGCACGGTTTCCGCAATATTCATTTTCCCCAATGACTTTGAATTTTACGGAAAACTTCGCTATATCCTTCCTACTGCCGAAATGTTGGTTCCTTTTGTAGTATTGGGTATTTCTTATTCTAATGTAAAGTTTTTTCACTCGGTAGAAAAAGACGGTAAGAAGCAGAATATGCTTTCATTATCACTGCTCACTGTTTTTGTTAATTTTCTCATTTTTGCGGCAGTGTTTTTTGTACTGCCTTACTTTTATCCGAAGTTCAGACACTCGGAAGCATGGAAGATCAAAGAAATGATTCTTCCATTAATTTTGATTCTTTCGTTCTGCGCTATCTTCAATAAGTACACTTCCAACTATAAAAGAATTGTAGTTTCCAATATCTTTGATAATCTATTTCCCAAAATAGCCAATCTGGGCGCTTTTTGTTTATTTTATTATTTTGCCCTTTCTCAAAAAGTTGCTTTTGCCTTCTTTTTCGGAATCTTTGCTTTAATGCTTTTTGGGTACATCTATTACACGAACAAACTTGAAAAAATACATCTCGATTTTAATACAGATTATTTTAAGAAAGATGATTTATGGAAAAAGTTTTTCAACTACAGCTTTTTTGGGTTTCTGGGGACTTTCGGAAATTACCTGGCCATCAACAGTTTTATGATTGGTGAATTTATGGGAATGGAAGAGGTAGGAATTTATTCTGTACTGTACGCCCTTATTTCACTGATTTCTATTCCCCAGTTGGGATTATTTAATATTTCGGCCCCTATTATCAACAAAACACTTGCTGACGGAGATATGGAAGAGCTGGACAGGTTTCACAAAAAAACCTCGCTCTCTTTATATTTTCTAGGTGCAGTATTATTCTCATGCATTATGGTGGGATTTCCTTACCTGACTCAGTTTATGCCAAAAAACGGAACTATGCTAAGAGAATATGAGCCTGTAGTCTGGATTTGGGGATCTGCCGTTTTAATAGATCTGGCAACCGGCTTCAATGGAAATATTATTTCTCTCTCAAAATATTACCGATTCAATATTCTGGTAATGCTTTTATTAGCAGGATTAACCATTGGGCTAAATTATTACTTCATAAAAAATACAGATCTGAAACTCATTGGAATTGCCCTATCTACCGCTATTTCATTATCTGTTTACAATATCATTAAAATCATCTTTAATTATATCGTGTTTAAGGTATCACCTCTGACTATTGAGATGATTTTCGTTTCCATTATCTGTACTCTGGCAATTACCGTAGCTATTGTTCTTCCTAACTTCAACAGCAATCTTATCAATCTGATTTATAAACCAACCGTTGTATTGATATTGATTTATATTGGAAACTATTTCACCAAGATATTCCCCATTGAAGATTATCTGAATATGAAGTTTATTAAGAGTGTTTTCAAATTTAAATAGAAAGGCTAAGATATAATTTTAGATACAGCACAGCTTAAAACAATGCTACAGCATCAGGAATGTCAATCTTCTACTTCAATTAAGTCCAATACTATCATATAAAACAAAAAACGCTCCGTCCGGAGCGTTTTTATTTATTTCTGAATGCAGCATCTCTGCGTGTTATTGAGCGGGAAGTTCAGGGGGCCTCATTTTATATTTATAGCTGTTAAGTGTTTTCAAAAAAGCTACGATATCAAAAACCTCATCATCTGTAAGGTTCAGCTTGACAATCATCCCTGATTTATGAGGGAATTTCGGATCGTTCACCTGATTGGCTTTAGGTATTTCTCTTCCCATTCCAGCATTATACATCATCACAACATTGGCTAGTTCCGGAAACAGACCGTTATGCATATAAGGTTTATTGTCTGTAACCTCTCTCAGGGTAGGTGTTTTAAATTTCCCTACATCTTCATTTTTCAGGGTTTCCATATACCTTCCAAGATCTTCATATTTTCTGCCATAATACGTAAGACCGAGATTATGAAATTTCTGATCTGAAAAGTAAGGGGTGTTGTGGCAATTGATGCAATTCGCTTTAGTACGGAATAGATGAAGTCCGTTAACCTCAGCATCGGTAAGTTCATTTTTCTTTCCTCCAATAAATTTATCAAAACGGGAGGCAGGGCTCACCAACGTTCTTTCAAAAGTAGCAATCGCCTGGGAAATCCTGTCTTCAGTAACATCCTTAGTTCCGAATGCTTTTTCAAAATAGGTTCTATAACCTTTTATCTTACGTATATTTTTTGTCGCCAGCTTATAGTGAAGATTCATTTCTACAGGATTTTCAATCGGAGATTTCACCTGTTCTTCCAGCGTCATTGCTCTTCCATCCCAGAATAAAGTTTTAGCATATCCTATATTCACCAAAGTAGGAGCATTTCTTGTTCCGGTCTGCCTGTTATGACCAAAAGAGACCCTGCTACCATCGGCCCAGCCCAGATCCGGATTATGACAGTTGGCACAGGAAATCTGCCCGGAGCCTGATAAACGCGGATCAAAAAAAAGCATTTTTCCCAATTCTGCTTTATCTTCAGAATAGGGATTATCTGCAGGAAACTCCATTTTAGGGAGCGCTCCTATATCCTGAAATCCTTCTTTAGCCTCATCAAAAAGGGAGAGCTTAGGCCATAAAGCCTGATTTCCGCTTCCATACATTTCGCGCAGTTCTGTAACCGTATACCCTGTGGGGTCATTCGAAGTGTAGGCAGACATTATCATCACTGATGCAATAGCGAGTATTGCCAGATATCTTTCCTTCATTTTAATAAAATACTTTCAGTGCAAAACTAGCAATAAAGTTCGCATTCCCATTATAGCCTGGTACCGCTTGTTTATACTCATTGGCAGCAAGCCAGTTTTGTGTTAAAACTCCTTCCATTTCATATCGGATCTTCCCTCTGTTCATTTTATACTTCAGATTAAGGGTAAGCCCCAGCTTTTCAGAAGCATCATAAGCATAATCCGGAATAGCAATTTTCTGTACAAATATATTTTCTTTATTACTTTCATAAGGAGTGTATACAAAGTTTTTATGAACAGGAAGATAGAGATACTGATCCACTCCTACTGCCAGTTTATCATCAGCATTGATTCGGAATTCCTTTTCATATCCTGCACAATATTGGAAATAATTAATCTCCCTGTTCAGGACAACCGAAATATCCTTCACATTATTCCGTCCATACAACAGATCCAGACGAATTTTCTGAGATTCATTTTTTGAATTAAACCAACTCACACTATTATTCCATCCCAGCTGGTATTGATGCAGCCTGTAAGTTCTGTACTTAAGTTCATAATTAAAATTATCATCCAGCTGATCCCAGAAATCAAATCTCGAAGCCCAGTTATATCCATTAAACCGCCCTAAAAAGTTGGCATACACACTGTGTTTATCAGTTCTTAATCCTGAATACTTATCATAAACTCTGTAATTCTGATTGTCAGTATCTTTATAAGTATATACTTTATAAAACCGCTCAATAAAATACTGATAATCATATCCGGCACTGAAATGAATATTTCTGTTATTGAATGCATACTCCCCTCCCCAGATATAACCGTCAGACTTATACTCGGTGGAAGAATAAAGGGTTCCTTTGTACTGGTTTCCATACCCTTCATTATAACGGATATATACACTGTCACTGGAAGGAACATTGGTATTCAAATTGACGTACATAATGTCGTTTGCCCTATAATCATTAAAATATTTTCCTTTTGCAAAAAGGCTATGCTGTTTCCAGTTCAGACCAATTTTTGAAAATATATTATACACATAATGGTCTGTTTTCGGGCGGGGATCAGCATCTCTATACGCTTTTGTAAAGTTACCCTCCACTCCCAACTGGGTAATCAGAAAATTAACAGGTCTGTATGCCAATACTCCATAAATATTATAATCCTGTTTCAACCAATCTGCTGCCCGTGGAGCATAAAAATAGGACGGATTATGGATAAAGGACTGATTGGTGGTTCTTTCTTCCGTTAAGATAAAAGGAACGGCGTGTTCTTTTTCCCGAACAGCATTAAGCCTTCCGGAAAGCGCCACCTTTGGAGAAAGCTGAAATACACCTTGTGAATTGAAATTAAAACCTTCGGATTTCTCAGGGGACTGAACTCTTTTAAATCCCTGTTTATTAACCGAATAATTAAAAGATGTCGCAGAGAAATCCAATGGGTGAAAGAAACTCAGGTATGGATTTTCCAGCCTGATATTTTTTTCTACTGTGCTGATATCGATACTATCGAGCCTGGTATCCTGGGAGAATAAGCTTTGATTCGCTATTAACAACAGAAGTACCACTAGGCATGTATTGAGTGATAGTCTATTTTTATAATTATTGTGCATTTCCTCTTGGGTTCGCTTTTATAGTTGTAAAGTCATTTTGTGAGTTATTGGTGTCCATCAGAACCACTCTGCCTTTGATAATTTCTTTTGTTTTACGAATGATGGAATAAGAACTGTAGTCCGGATAAGGTGATCCTGCATCATTTTTTATGAAAGCTCTCGTAGCATCGATACTTACCGGTAAATCTTTCGGAGCTTTCTGCTCTTTATCTGTAGTATCTACCCCATCAATAATAATCTCTTTAGGAATTCTTACGAACAATGCTCCATTTAAATTTTTAGGACTCGGTACTTTTGTAAAAGAAGCAATCTCACCCGGTGTAGCTTTAAAAACAATAAATGCAGGTCTTGAAGTAACTCCCAGCAGCATATCCTTGGAATTCAGTGCCCAATGCACAATTTCCATATCCGGAACCATTATATTCTGGATATCATACAAATAAGGAGTTCCTCCATTAGCTGTAAAATAATCTCCAAGATAGGTTTCAAAGTCCGCTCCACTAAGATCTATAGTCTCTTCCGGTTTTTTTATACTCACAGACTGTCCTTTAATATCATCATACGGAGCTTTATGATTAAGTGCTGTCTGTGCAATCACAATGCTTTTCCCGGGAAGAATAGGATGCTCTTTTCCACTTCCCGGAACTCTGATGATGGTACTGGCATATACAAAATCTGTATTAGCACTTCCTCCGATAGTGTTTCCTGTGGATTTACTCCAGTCATACTGCCCGTTAGGTAAAGTATACGAAGTAACATTACTGTTTGTATTTCCCTCCAGAAGTCCCACATATAAACCGTCAGCATATATCATTTCGTTAGAATTATTATAAATTTCCAGGAAATGGTCTCTGAAACTTGCCGCTTCCGTGGTGGAAGAACCCGCATAATACACCTGCTTGATGACAAGATCTTCTATCCTGCCTGAAGAAAGGGTGATCACGGCTGCAGAAACATTGACATTAACAATAACTTTTTCCTGCATTCCACCGAAATACACTTCCGGATTGATCGTAGGGATTTCAAACGTATCTTCATAATCCTCTTTAGACATCGTCATGTCTGCAGTAATGGTATAGGTTCCGGGAAGAATAGCATTAAATTTCAATTCTCCGTTGACATCGGTTTTTCCAATAATTTTATCTCCCGTAGACGTATTTTCCAGAATAATATTGGCATTCACAGCTTCTTTACCCGACAGCTTTGCATCATATTTAGCTGCTATGGTAAATGGTACTGGCTGAAGATCACTTCCACTACCGAAATCATCTTCCCTTTTACATCCTGTAAGTATAAGAAGAGGTAAAAACAAATAAGTTATTATATTTTTCATAGTACAAAAAGTCTTTTATTAAAATTTATATGAAATATTAGCTCCGAAAGATGCAGGGCTAAAGTTGGTATAAAGCGTTCCGTATTCATTGTATGCCTTAAGGTTGAAAACATTGTTGACGTATATGGAAATTCTGAAACCGCTTAAGAAATCTTTTGTAACCCGAAGATGCACATTGTGTAGTGTTTTCTTCCCCAAACCGGATAAAGATTCTTCAGAGGCTTTTCTGAAAAGGGTCTGATATTTCTGGTCACTTCTTTCTCCTTCCGGAATCATCACAGTGTTAAGCTGCGAATCTATATATCCGATAGGGTAAATACTTCTGCCGAATGTTATTCTTTCATCGATTAAAAAGTGATCTGTGCGGAGCCCTATAATCAATCCGGAAGATGGCAGGTGGTAATCAAAACTAAAGCTGGCTCTTGCCATATTGGCATTAGAATAGGCATCATTATACAGTCCGTACTGAAAGGCAGGATCCGGAATAGGCAGGGCTGCTATTGTCGGTATACCTTCATTCTTTTTACTCTTCGTTTTTACGTAAGAGGCATTAAAACCTGTTATCAGGTTCAGTGCTTCTATCTTTTTAAAAGATACCATAAGCTCTAATCCTTTATCGGTAGATTCATAACCGTTGGTAATCCTGTTTTGTAAATAATAGAATGTATCCTTACCCACGATTTCAAAAGTAGGGACATCAGTTCCCACTGCCGTTATTTCCACTTTGGCTTTATCCATCATTTTTGCTACGGATATAGTGCTGAAGCCATCAAAAAGTTTATTGTAATATCCGGTTAGGTTTATGGTAGCAAAAGGCAGTCTGTAATCTATTCCAAATTCTGTTTTCCAGCTTTTTGAAGGTTTAAGATCTACATTATCTCCCGGAGTTACCACTGTCTGCATAATTCCAACGGTATAATGCCCCGGAATACGGTAATCTCCCAATAGCATATCAAAATACCTTGGTCCTGTATACAGCTGGTTCAGTGAAGGAGCTTTGGATGTCAGTCCTACTCCCGCACGAAGGGTAAGATCCCCCATCTGATATGAGGTATTTACTCTTGGAGACAGGGTTGATTTTCCATTTTGAATATCATAACGCAATCCAAGGTTAGCCCTTATTCCATGTTTGTTGTTTAATCTTTTAAAAATATTATCCTGCACATAAAAGGCATATTGAGTAGTAGCCAATACATTATCCTGATAATTATAATCTCTTACTCCGTTTGCCGTTCCTCCGGCAGAGGCAATCGTTGAGAATTGTCCGGCGGTACCATATTTTCCTTTTCCAAGGTTGTCTCCATATCTGAAATTAAATCCTGCAGAATAGGAATGAACCCATTTTTTAGAGGTAGCATATACGCCATCAGCACTTGCATTGAGGTAAACATTTATCGGTTTTCCATCCACGTAGGTCATGTTTTCATAACTTGGCGGAGTATAAGGAGCGTAGTAGACACTATTTTCCATGGCATTACCATAGGGGCGGGCTCCCTGATTCAGAAAATACTTTCTTTCTGTAAGCTGAGTGGCATAGCTCAGTCCCATATCGGCTCCAATACTTCTAAATATTTTTTTATTGCCTTTAAAAACATATTTAAAATTATTACTTAATGAAAAGCTCTTATTCTTACTGCTGAGTACAATGCCCTGAAGATCGTCAGGATCTTTTTTCCCATTACTCGTATTTTGAGAGAAAGCAAAAGAAAGTTTATTTTTTATGTTGGATGTATTAATTCCCCAAAGAATATTACTGCTAAATCTATCATAGCCTACCAGGCTTGTCCTGGGATCAACAATAGAATTCATATAGTCTGCTGACACATTCAGGGCCTGATCATTTTTCAGAGAAAATCCCCGGGTAAGCCCCAGCTGATAGGTCCCTTCCCTAATGGAGGCATCCAGACGCAGAGGAGATCTTTTGGCAAATGTGGTTACCTTAATCAGCCCGGAAGTCAGATCTCCGTATTTAGCATCAGGAATTCCCTGGATGACTTCTATACTTTCAATATTTTCTGTGGGAATTTCACGCAGGTCAACTCCAAAATTGGGTTGTGCCGGAGTCAAAGTACCTGATTTTCCGGCTGTCGTGGTAAAACCGATTCCGAATGGTGAGCCATAGGCAGAATTATAGCTTTGCATATTTTCATTATTAGACAATGCAATGTCATTCACCATCACCTGTACCCCAAAAGCTTTGTTTCCGGCCTCATCTCCGCTTAAGGAAGTAGAACTCGATGTTATCGAAGCTCCACTCGCTGTACGAAAGACTATATTTTTAAATTTTGCATTATCAAAAGGCTGTATATACTGTCCCGGCAATTGCTGAAGGACATCACCAATAGAAAATGACTGTATATTCTGAAGAGCCTCCTGCTTGATTTCTATTTCAGAGAAGTTTTTCTTTTTCGCGGTAAGTTCTATTCCATCTATTCTAATATCTGAAACAACATCTGTGTATACTATCGCCGCTTTCTTGTCTTTAACAACAAGTTTTTCATTCTTCTTTAAAAAAATAGTTTTAGGAGCTTGCCCAGGTTGCTTTATAATGATTTCACATCCACCGGTGTAGGTAATATCATTTTTATTGGCATAGATCATTCCGCATTTCTTAACTTCAAAAGTCCCGGCATTCAGGTCAATCTTCCTCTCCTGACCATATAAAATCGTAACAGACCCTATAAATAGGGCTGCGCTTAATACAATTCGTTTCAATTTTTTATAATTAGAGCGCGAAGTTATTTATAATTTTTCTAAATAAAAATAATTAAACATTGAAATTTATCATTTCTGCAATAATTATAATAAAAAAATTCGATTTAATCAATTAATACACTGCGCCGTGAAAAACCATATTATATACTAAAAAAGAAGCTCTACCGTAAGTGAGAGCTTCTTTTTGTATGCAAATATTGTTACCAGATCGGGTTATTTAGAAATAAGCCTGAATAAAATTTGTTCTGTTTTTTTCTGAATTTCTATTTTGTTATAATATTTCTGAAAATCAAAATGAAGATGCGTAAGTTCATTCAGCTGGTTCAGAATATTTTCTTTTTCAGGAATAATAAAATCGAGTTTTGAGGGATAACCGGAAGGAAAAACAGCCCATTTTCCGTAGGCTACAGCATCCCCTAGATTACCCGTCATTTTTGTGACTCCGTAGGTTTCTTTTAGGCTGAAGAATTCAGTGTGTTCTTGAATAGGACACCAAAGGACATCTGCTTTCTGCATCCATTTTTCAAAATCTTCAGCAGAAACTCTTTCTGAAAAATAAGTAATGCGGATATTTTCCGGTAATTTTTGCGACAGTTTTCCCAACTCTTTTAATTCACTGTCTTTTGCTTTTCCAAGGAATACAAATTCGCAGGGTTTGTTGGTTTCAGAATGTTGAATTGTTTTAAAAATATAACGGTAGTCTCTTCTTTTCTGCGATACACCACCGGGAATAACAACAACCCTATCCTGGTTTTCAGCAGCACGATAATCCTTTGTATAAAAAAGGGGTAAAAACTGATATTTTTCGGAGCTCATAGCCTCATCCAAGACCAAAAGCGTTCCTGAGGTCTGATATACTTTAGAAGAATAGAACAATCCTTCTTTCAGCCATAACTTGAGCCTGTAAATCACATCTTTTTTAAAGACACTTTTTACCAGATCCAGCTTTGAGGCTTTGCTAAAATTGAGATTGTGAGCAATAACTGCTGTATTGTATTTCTTTGTTATGGCCAAAAATGTATTAAAAAAACGGTGAACCGTTCCAATAATAATCAGATCATATCCTTTATCCTTCAATTGGTCTAAGATCATAGAGCTGTCTGACAGAAATACAGCCTCATCATTTTTACTGATCTGGTCCTTAATTTTTTTTGAAAAATAATAATCTACGGTAAAATCCTTAGTATCCCTCATGATATCCATGAAAGCCTGTGCTATTTCTGCGTGGGTATCAATTTCTATATAGGCTATTTTTTTCATGAATTGCTGGAGATCTTTTTAGGTTTTAGCTAAACCGGGTGATTTTTCCTTTTTTTATTACACAGGCTATATCCTGTTTCTATTGAATATATCTTTTTACTTTACATTTTAAGCCATTTCTTTTTCAGCATTTTCCAACGCTGATCATTTACGGCTTTCTGTTCTTCTTTTGTGATCTTCAGCTCCATTTTTTTTGATCTGCAGTTTTCGTAAGATGAAATAATATCAAAGAAAAATGATGGCGACTTACTTTTCATCGCCTCTTTGGAGGAAGCAATATAGGCAAGGAATCTGTTTAAACCCAGAAAATAAAAATATCTCCCATAGTAATCGGCGGGCCGTATGGTATAATCAGCTCCTTTCACTTTAATAAGTTTAACCTGAAGCTCCGGAAGAACTACTTCCTTCCATCCAAGGTTATCAAGAAGTATAGAATCTATATTATCCCAGCCTAATGTTTCCCTTAAGCCACCGATCTGAATAAAACATTCTTTTCGGTAAGCCTTCATAGGGCCTCTTACATGATTTTTGTTGGAGTTTCCTTCATATATCCAGTGTCCGTCTTTCTCCATATACAGTAAGCCACCTACCAATCCATAAGCAGGATTAGCGGCAAAGGCTGTTTCCAGTGTTCCCAGATAATTTTCAGGAAGAATAATATCTGCATCAAATTTACAGATGATATCAAAATCATCCATAGATTGTTTCTGCAAACCGTTTTTAAAAGCATGAACCACTTTAGAGCCCGGCTGATGCTCAGATTTTTGAAGATTAATGGTTTCAAAGCGTGGGTCAGTCTCCGTATATTTCCGGATGACCTCAGCAGTACGGTCCGTGGAACCGTCATTAACCACAACGACTTTAAAATCTTTACTGCTTTGCTGCTGTAAAGAATCCAAAGTAAATGAAAGATTATTTTCTTCGTTATGGGCAGGAATGATGATTAAAAACCTCACTACTATTTTATAAAAAATGAATAATAAGTGATAAATGATGTGAAACAATCGCAATCATTTATCACTTATTGATTGATATTATTTGTTATGCGGTTTCAGCATATTTTTCGGATCCAGAATTTCATCTAATTTTTCCTGAGAAAGAATTCCTTTCTCCAAAACAAGATTATAAACGCTGTTTCCGGAGGATAATGCTTCTTTAGCGATCTCTGTAGACTGCTTATAACCTATATATGGGTTAAGTGCTGTTACGATACCGATGCTGTGTTTTACCATATTTAAGCACACTTCTTTATTGGCAGTAATTCCTACTACACACTTATCACGAAGTGTATCCAAAGCATTGCAAAGGAAATTGATATTCTCCATGATTGCATGGGAAAGTACCGGTTCCATTACGTTAAGCTGTAATTGTCCTGCTTCTGCGGCAAATGTTACGGTAAGATCATTTCCAAATACTTTAAAGCATACCTGATTCACAACTTCCGGAATAACAGGATTTACTTTACCTGGCATAATGGATGATCCAGGCTGCATTGGAGGAAGGTTGATTTCAAAAAGACCAGCTCTTGGTCCTGAGGAAAGTAATCTTAAATCGTTACATATTTTTGACAACTTCACAGCAAGACGTTTCGTTGCTGATGAATAAATCACATAAGAACCTGTATCCGGTGTAGCTTCTACAAGATCCGGTGCCGAAATAACCGGGAACCCGGTAATCTGAGCTAAATTCTTAGCACAAAGGGTTGCATAGCCTACCGGAGCATTTAAACCTGTTCCAATTGCTGTAGCCCCCATATTGACCTCTACAAAAAGACTGGCATTGTTATTCAATTTGGAGATATCTTCTTCCAGCGTAGCTGCATAGGCTTCAAATTCCTGACCCAAAGTCATGGGTACAGCATCCTGAAGCTGAGTACGTCCCATTTTGATGACATCCTGGAATTCAACTCCTTTAGCACGGAAAGCTGCTACAATTTTCTCTAGTCTTTCTACCAGACCGATATTCATGTGCAATAATCCCATTTTAATGGCTGTAGGATAGGCATCATTGGTGGATTGGGAAAGGTTAATATGATCATTTGGAGAGCAGAATTCATATTCTCCTTTATTTTTTCCTAACTTTTCCAACACGATGTTAGCAATTACTTCATTCGCATTCATATTGATTGAAGTTCCTGCTCCGCCCTGGATCATATCTACCGGAAACTGATCATGATATTTCCCACCAACAATTTCATCACAAGCTTCTGCTATTTTGAAATATAGGCTTTCATCAAGAAGTCCCAATTCATAATTGGTTTTTGCCGCTGCTTTTTTTACAAAAGCTAAGCCTTTAATAAAATCCGGGTATGAAGACAAAAGCTGCCCCGAAATTTTAAAATTGTTGATTGCTCTTTGTGTCTGAACCCCATAATAAGCGTCTAAAGGTACATTCAGTTCCCCTAACAGATCGCTCTCTTTCCTGAAATTTTCCATTACAGATATTTTACTGTTTTTGATGGTTTAAAGATAGCAAAAACGCATCTAAACGATGCGTTTTAATTTGACTTTATTTTACGGGATATTTTTGAATTAATGCCTGAAGTATAGACCATGTTTCAGCGTCCATAATTCCGTCATAATTTTGAGGACGGTAATGGTACTGGAAAGCTTCAATTGTTTTCTTGGTTGCATCATCCCATTTTCCGCTAAGATCTAAAGCGTAACCAAATTTCTGCAATGCCGTCTGGGTCTGGAAAATAAAAGTAGGATCAATGTATTTTGTTGCAAAATCTGCCTGTGCAATACTGAATAAATTCTGTTTTGCCGTTTCATCATACCACATTCCCAACTGATACTCATCATAAAGCTTTTTCCATGGAAACATAGGTCCCGGATCCTGTTTTCTGGTAGGTGCGATATCCGAATGAGCCAGCACATTGGTGGCCGGAATCTGATATCTGGTCACAATGTCTTTTGCCAAAGCAGCTACTTTTCTCACCTGCTCATCACTGAATGTTGCAAATATTCTTTTCCCGGTTGCATCTGTAGTGTATCCGGCATTTACAATCTCTATTCCTATGGAGGTATCGTTAAGGTTTTTATCATTTCTCCATGCACTTACTCCTGCATGATAAGAACGTTTGTTTTCATCTACCAGCTGATAAATCTCGTTATCTCCGGTATTGTTTACCAGATAATGTGAACTTACAGCTTGCTGGGTAAGCACTGTAATCGACTTATCATCCGGAAGTGCTGTATAATGTAATATTAAGTAACGTTGTCTGAAATTTTGTGCAATAGCAGGGAAATAAGTCTTTACCACTTTATATCCAGCCGGTTTTGCAGAAACAATTGAACCGTAACTTGCCGTATTATCATTTTTTGCAGGGTCTGCTATATTAGTCGTAAAAAAATCTACCCCACGGTCAGAAACAATTTTTGGTTTTGGAGCTTCCGGACTTGTTGTTTTAACGACCGGTTTAGGCTGTGATACGGGGGTTTTCGGTTTGTAAGTATTTTTTTTCACATTTTGCTGAGAAGTACATGAAAAAACAAAAGTGCTTAATCCGATGATATATAATGTCTTACGCATTTGTTCAGTTTTTTAATGATTTATTACTTCAAAAATACATAAATTTTTCTTGAATTTTATTTGGTAAATAAAGAAATCTATTCTATATTTGCACTCGCAATAACGGAACAACGATCATTAAAAAATAAACAAAAAGGAGGGTTGCCAGAGTGGTTAATGGAGCAGTTTGCTAAACTGTCGACGCGAAAGTGTCGCAAGGGTTCGAATCCCTTACCCTCCGCACTCTATATATCTCGGGGCGTAGCGTAGTCCGGTCATCGCGCCTGGTTTGGGACCAGGAGGTCGCAGGTTCGAATCCTGCCGCCCCGACTTTTTAATGAAGCTTATTCGATAAGCAAAATCAACTTTTAAGGGTGCGTAGCTCAGCTGGATAGAGCATCTGCCTTCTAAGCAGACGGTCAAAGGTTCGAATCCTTTCGCGCTCACAACGAACTCACAATTTTTATTGTGAGTTTTTTGTTTTATATTAGTTTCATGTGTTGCTGCTGCTATATACTTTATTCTCAATCCTTAGAAAAAT
>NZ_JAESIT010000025.1:0-60558 GCF_016756935.1 Chryseobacterium sp. KMC2 | reverse complement strand
CTATTGACAACGCATTGCAGGATGCCAACCATGCATCAGAACTGTCTTCGGCCCTTTTAGATTTTGCCCGGGCCAGTTATGATGTTTCACAGATCAGTCTTGTCAATCTACGTTTGGATGAGACTCTTGCAGAAGCTAAACTTTCTCTGTTGCAGAAAAATACTGATTATAAGATAGGAATCAATTATATGGACAGCGCCGGAGACAAAGATGAAAGCAATTATGATTTTTACGGTAATCCTTACCTCCTGCAGATTGCTTTTTCAAACCTTATGGAAAACGCCTGCAAATATTCCGGAGACAAAAGTTGCCATATAGAGATTGAAGTCGATTATCAAAATATAAAAATTCACTTTACAGATCATGGTATTGGAATTGCTGAAAAAGATCTTTCAAAGATTTTTGATCTATTCTATCGCGGAAGCAATAAAAGCTATGAAAAAGGAAATGGGATAGGACTTTCTATAGTGAAAAGAATTGTAGAAATTCACCAGGGTAAATTGAATGTCAGTTCTAAGGTGTTAAAAGGGAGCACATTTACGATACAGTTTCCCTCCAAAAAATAAAAGCAGCCAAAATTGACTGCTTTTCTCTTATGCTTTTAACCATTCTGAGGAGGAAAGGTAATTCTGATCAGGATAGTAGATGAACAGAAGGTTTCTTCCTTTGATACTGTTGATGATAGGCTGTGTAAGTTCTTTAGGAACGGCAGGGCATCCCCAGCTTCTTCCAATTCTTTTATGCATTGCAGCAAAGTCATCACTTACATAATTGGCTCCATGCAGTACAATTGCTCTTCTGTACGCTGCATCATTAAAGCCTTTATCCATTCCTAACAATTTCAGAGAGTATCCGTTGTCCCCTTGATAGGTGGCATCCGTGATATAAAATCCCAGGCTGCTCTGCAACGAACTTTCCCTGTTAGAAAAATTCGTCGCAAATTCTTCACCTGTATTTTTTCCATGGGCAACCAGTGAGTTGAACAGAACTTTCTTGTCATTTAGATCAATTACCCAAAGTCTTTTCATATTGGAAGACATAGAAAAATCGCAAATCGTTAATAAATGTGATTCTTCGGTAAGTAATCCTGCTTTTTTTAAATTTTCAAATCCCGTCAATGCTTTTGAGAACACTTCATAGTTTAATTCATGTTCCGGGTCAAATGCAATTGATTTGTATAATACTTCTGATGAAGATGCCGTTTCAGCATTCTTTACAGATTTCGTTTCCGCTACTTTTTCAGTTTTTGCTGTATTAATCTTTTCATTCTTTATCGCCACTCTTGGAGAAAGATAGAATGAAGTCGTCACCATGTACACAAGGCCTATTACGCTATAAAATCCTTTCATTCAATAATTATTAATTCCAAATTAGTGGGGCAAAATTATAAAAACATAGCTGTCAGATACTTATAAGTCTAAAAAGTTTAACGCAATTTAAGAAACTTTAACGGAGGCTTCCTCCATCTGCCTGATTATAAATCTCTTCGATTCTTTTCCAATAACTCCTATTTATCTTATCATAGAAAAGGTAAATGCATTTGACAGCGAAAATATCCAGCTTACTTCTTGTTTCAATCCATTTCATAATATTTTTAACCAATAGCAATTCATTAAATCCTGCCCATTCTCCTGCCGGACTTAGCAGATTTGAAAAGAGGACCGGAAAAACTTCAAATTGGTCAATTCTTTTTACTTCCTCAAAAGTAAAAGGGCTTTCAAGGAGAGTTTTTGCTATATATATGAAATCAGATTCCTGAAGCTCAGTATCAAGATATAGCTCTGACAGAGCGATCCAAACTTGTTTTCTGTTTTCCAGACTCTCTTCTCCCATAGCAAGTGGATAAAAATACTTTTATGGTTGTGAATCCGAAACGAATTCCAGGCTGATAGAATTCATGCAATATCTCAGTCCTGTAGGTTTTGGGCCGTCATCAAAAACATGTCCCAGGTGGGAGTCACAGCGTTTGCAAAGCACTTCTACCCTTTCCATTCCATAGGTCTGATCTCTTTTGTAGTATACCCCTTCCTTGTCTGCTTCAAAAAAACTTGGCCATCCGCAGCTGCTTGCGAATTTTGATGTAGAACGAAACAGATGGTTTCCACAAACGGCACAATAATAGTCTCCGGTTTCATCAAATTCATTATATTTTCCGGTAAAAGCCCTTTCTGTTGCCGCTTCTCTGGATATTGCGTACAGATCCGGAGCCAGAATTTTTTGCCATTCCTCATTGGAAATGTTCAGCTTGGTGGTATCAGTTCTTGAATAATATGGATTGTTTTTTGCTTCTTTATTTTCCATAGAAGTAATTTTAATAGGTTGATGTTTCTGCTTGCATCCCAGCAGAAAAATTAATATGATGATTGAAACTAAAAATTTCATCACAAATTTTAATTTCTTATATCTTAACCACAAAAATGACAGGGAATGTAAAACACTTCATTCAATAGGAACTTACTCAAGTCTTCCAAAGTCTTTACAATAAAAATTTTATGTCTTTTGTGGTTTAAATAGTAAATGGTTTAACACCCAAATTTAGTAAATTTGAGAATATGAATGACGAAGCAAAAAGAAAACAGCTAAGAAAATACAAGGCATTTGCCACGGGATTATTTGTTCTGATGGCCGTTATTTTCATTATCACCACCATTTTACAGAAATCTAATCATTCTCATTGGATTGGCTATGTCCGGGCTTTTTCTGAAGCGGCAATGGTGGGAGCATTGGCAGATTGGTTTGCTGTAACCGCTTTATTTCGCCATCCACTCGGATTACCAATTCCCCATACCAATCTGATCGAAAACAGTAAACAGAGGCTCGGTGATAATCTGGGAAGTTTTGTGGTCAGTAATTTTCTTTCACCTCAGAATATACGTCCTTATATTCAAAAAATTAAGGTTTCAAACTTTGTGGGTGAATGGCTGGGTAAAGAAAAAAACCAGAATATCCTGATCAGAAATATTTCAGATATTGTACTGGATATTCTTAATAAGCTTGATGATTCTACGGTAAGTCAATTCATCAGCAAGAAGGTATCCGACATGACTGATGATATCAAGCTGAATAAAGTCGTAGGAAACGGAATTCATTATATTCTGGAAAAGAATGACCATCAGAGAATCATTACCAATCTTTCTAAACAGATCAAAGACTACATTATTGAAAATGATGAAATGATCAAAGAGCGGGTAAAGCAAGGAAGCTATTCGTTTGTTCCTTCTTTTGTGGATAATAAGATTGCAGATAAGATTGCAGACGGGCTTTCCGATTTTTTCAGAGAAATTGAAGAAAATCCCCAACATGAAGTCAGGGCATTAATCACACAAAAAATCTATGAATTTTCGGTTGATCTTAAAGAAGACCCGAAATGGGAAGATGAATTTAAAACGATCAAAAACGGACTTCTGAAAAATGACAAACTGGATGAGTATTCTAATGACATCTGGGTTTCTATCAAGAAAACACTCATGAAAGAACTTCAGGAAGAGCAGTCTGCACTGAAAAATTATCTCTATAAAAACCTGGATGAATTTTCACAAAATCTAAAGACTGATGAAAACCTTCAGAATAAAATCGATCATTGGGTCCGTGTAACCGCCTATAAATATATTCTTAAAAACACACACCAGTTCGGAAACCTCATCAGTACAACCGTAGGAAACTGGCAGGGAAAAGAGCTGAGTGAAAAAATGGAACTTGAAGTAGGAAAAGATCTGCAGTTTATCAGGGTAAACGGAACTTTAGTGGGCGGCCTGGTAGGGCTGATTATCTATACCGTAGCCAACTTTTTCATTTAAAAAAAACTAAAACCACCATCTTCCAGCTATGAAAAAAATAGGCCTAGCACTACTCCTACCCCTTTTTATCTTTTGTATGAGTCAAAAAGTAGAATTAAAAACTGTAACAGACTCTTCCCAGGTTTTTAAAGGAGCAATTTCGGGAGTTCCTGTTACGATGCAGCTTAATTATACCGGGGTTGTGGACTGTCATCAGTATCAGCATTTTGTAGAAGGATGGTACTATTACGATAAATATCAAAAGAAAATTCCACTCACAGGAATTTATGATCTGGGAGTTCTTTATCTCTATAATTTTGGAAATAAACATACACTGTATGCGAAGGAATTAAGGAAAGTGATCACTTCTCCACGTAAAGTAGAAAAAACAGACAGCATTGCCCGTACTTTAAAACCCAAAGAAGCATTAGTCTTTGAAAGAAACAATACGAAACAGGAGGTATCCGGAACGTTCTATATGGGAAAGCAATCCCAACCCGCTATATTATACACCAGCAATCCAACGATCTACCGGTATAATAATTATTTGCTTCTTCCGGATAATAAGAAACTCAATACTTTTGATTTTATGAACCGGCTGGGGGGAAATACACTGGTATCAACATCCGCTTACAGTACGGGAAACAGGGTACTGCTTTATTTTGAAAATCTGTCCAATTTTAATTTTTGCGGAATGTGCGGAGCCAGTGATGGCGAAAAAGGATACCGGGTTTTGTATTTTACCAAGAACTGGAATTATAAAAACTATGAAGAATTCCTTACTGAAAGTTGCCTGGAAGGAATATCTGAAACCCAAAAGATAAAGACCAAAGATCCCAATATACTCCAGTATAATGTGAAAAAATCATATGCTTCTGCTCCTTATATTCTGACCGTGGATGTAAAAAATGCTTCGGTTTCCAAATCAAAGTAATGGAAATATAAAACAAAAAAAGAGAGCTTGAAAGCTCTCTTTTGTATTTACCTTGGCAATCGGCTTGCTCTTTTCAGCAGTTCCTGATTGATATCATTGATCAGTTGTGGACCTTCATAGATAAATCCGGTATATAGCTGTATCAAGCTCGCCCCGGCATCCAGCTTTTCGATGGCATCTTTTGCAGAATGTATACCTCCTACTCCAATGATCGGGAAAGACCTGTTGCTTTTTTCTGAGAGGTATCTGATCATTTTTGTACTTCTCTCACGAATTGGTTTTCCGCTTAAACCACCATTTCCTATTTGTTCCAAAACTTCAGGAGAGGTTTTAAGACCTTCTCTGTTGACAGAGGTATTGGAAACGATTACTCCATCTATTTTTGTTTCTGCAATCAGCCCAACAATTTCATCCAGCTGAGTATTATTGAGATCCGGAGCAATTTTCAGTAATATAGGTTTTTGTACAGATTTTGACTGATTGATTTTCTTTACTTCTGTAATCAACTCACGAAGGTATTCTACATCTTCAAGTTTAGCATGACTTCCCACATTCGGGCAGCTTACATTCAGTACAAAATAATCCACATGAGGATGAAGACCTTCAAAACAATCCAGATAATCCTGTGTATAGTTCTCAGCTTTTGTATCGGTATTTTTTCCGATGTTTCCACCGATGATTATTTTTCCTTTGTTGGATTTTAATTTTTCGATTGCTGCCTCAAGCCCATCATTGTTGAAGCCCATTCTGTTGATGATTCCGCCATCTTCAATAAGACGGAATAATCTTTTCTTAGGATTTCCTGCCTGAGCTCTTGGTGTCACGGTTCCTATTTCTACAAACCCGAAACCTAAGTCTCCCAATTCATTGAATAAAACAGCATTTTTATCAAAACCGGCAGCCAGTCCTACAGAATTTTTAAATTTTAATCCGAAAACTTCTCTTTCCAGACGTTTGTCTTCGATAGGTTTTGGGAGAAATAATTTGGTGAGAAATCCAAAATTCTTGAGCATTGAAAAAGTAAAGTGATGTACTTCTTCAGGATCAAATTTGAAAAGAATCGGACGAATGAGCGATTTGTACATTGAAAAAAAGTTTTACAAAATTACTCATTTTAAAATTAATCGTGGATTAACCTATGACCTTTTATCAAAATGTCTGATAAACAGTATCTATAAAGCAGGAACATCTGCAAGATATAATGGTATAAAAATTTTTTAGTGGAAGCTATTTCCCGCTTTTCATTACAATCTTTTTTTGCAAAAAAGGATTTTCATTACAATCGGGGCTAAGGTTGCAGTCTTTTATTCAATAGATTAAACTTTGTGGTGATGTGGTAGCGGAGCCTTGCCAAGGTTTTTAACCTTGGCAAGGCTCTATTTTGGAGATTTATTTATAAAATGTTTAAAATATTTGGTTTACATTAAGAATATGCGCTCAAATCAAAGTTCAGAATCTTCCCTACTCTTTCAAACTCATCATCTATAGTAGCATTTACCGTAATTCTTTCATTAGAAATAGGATGATTAAAAATCAATTGATGGGCATGAAGCGTCATTTTACTGATCTCAAATGTTTGAAGCCACAACTTATTTTGTTTATTGCAGCCATGTTTACGGCAGCCTAAAATAGGATGCAGAATATGCTTAAAATGTTTTCTTAACTGGTGAAATCTTCCCGTTTCAGGAATGGCTTCTACCAAAGAATATCTCGAAGTCTGATGTTTTAAAAAGGGTAAATCTATTTCTGAAGTCTGCAAACGACGGTAGTAGGTCACTGCATTTTGCTTGACTTCATTTTCATTAATTAAATCATAATCAATGGTTTCTTCTTCTTTTGTCCAGCCACGAAGAATTGCCAGGTATTTCTTCTCCACTTCGCGTGAGGCAAACTGCTCGCTCATGATTCTAAGGGTATCTTTATCTAAAGTAAACAGCAGAACACCCGAAGTTTTTCGGTCTAACCGATGTACAGGAAACACTTTTTGTCCAATCTGTTTCTTCAACTCCTGAATAGCGTAAGTATCAGCTTCTCCCGCATAGAAGGATTTATGAACCAGCAATCCGCTGGGTTTGTTGATGGCAATAATATGTTCGTCGCGATAAAGAATTTCTAACATGGGGCAAAAATAGAAATTTTCAACCGATCTAGCCCTGATTGAAGCGGCATCCTTTTGCAAAGCAAAAGATATAGTGGAAAGCAGGTTCCCGGCTCCTGGAAATTAAAATGTAAATTTTTGAACTTTTATTTACCGCTTTTTTTGTTGAATTTCATGGAATTGGAATTCAAATTCATATTTTTGCACATCAGACGTTAAAAAAATTATGGCAAAGCAAGAAGATGTTTTCAAGAAAGTGATTTCTCACGCTAAAGAATATGGTTTTATTTTCCCATCGAGTGAGATCTATGATGGTTTATCCGCTGTTTATGATTATGGACAGAACGGGGCTGAACTTAAAAATAATATCAAACAGTATTGGTGGAAAGCTATGGTACAGCTTAACGAAAATATTGTGGGTATTGATTCGGCAATCCTTATGCACCCTACTACATGGAAGGCATCGGGCCACGTAGACGCTTTCAATGATCCATTGATTGATAATAAAGATTCTAAGAAGCGTTTCAGAGCAGATGTTTTGGTAGAAGATTACTGCGCTAAAATTGAAGATAAAGAAAATAAAGAGATCGAAAAGGCAGCGAAAAGATTCGGTGATTCTTTCGATAAGGCTCAGTTTGAAGCGACCAATCCAAAAATCCTGGAATACAGAGCAAAAAGAGAGGCTATTCTTTCAAGGCTGGCAAAATCTTTGGAAAACGAAGACCTTGCTGATGTAAAATCTTTGATTGAAGAGCTTGAAATTGCTGATCCGGATACGGGTTCTAAAAACTGGACGGAAGTAAGACAGTTCAACTTAATGTTTGGAACTAAGCTAGGTGCTTCCGCAGACAGCGCTATGGATCTTTATCTGAGACCGGAAACGGCTCAGGGTATTTTTGTGAACTTCCTGAATGTTCAGAAAACTTCACGTCATAAACTTCCTTTCGGTATTGCACAGATTGGTAAAGCTTTCAGAAATGAGATTGTTGCAAGACAGTTTATCTTCAGAATGCGTGAGTTTGAACAGATGGAGATGCAGTTCTTCGTTGCTCCCGGAACTGAATTAGATTTCTACGAACAATGGAAACAAAAACGTCTGAACTGGCACTTAGCGTTAGGACTAGGGAATGACAATTACAGATTCCATGACCATGAAAAACTGGCTCACTATGCCAATGCTGCCGCTGACATTGAGTTCAACTTCCCATTTGGATTTAAAGAATTAGAGGGTATTCACTCAAGAACGGATTTCGATTTAAAAGCTCATGAGAAACATTCAGGTAGAAAGCTTCAGTTCTTCGATCCTGAAAGAAATGAAAACTATGTTCCTTATGTAGTAGAAACTTCGGTAGGTTTAGACAGATTATTCCTTTCTATTTTCTCACACTGCCTTAAGGATGAAGTATTGGAAGATGGATCTGAAAGAACGGTTTTATCTCTTCCACCAGCTTTAGCTCCTGTAAAAGCAGCTATTCTTCCATTGATGAAGAAAGATGGTTTAGCAGAGTATGCAGAAAATATCTTCAACGACCTGAAATATGATTTCAACTTATTCTACGAAGAGAAAGATGCAATCGGAAAACGATACAGAAGACAGGATGCCATTGGTACGCCTTACTGTATCACCATTGATCATGACTCTCTAACGGATCACACCGTAACAATAAGAGACAGAGACACGATGAAGCAGGAAAGAGTTCCTGTTTCTGAACTGAGAAGGATCATTGATGAAAAGACCAACTTCAGAAATTTACTTTCTAAAATATAATTTAAGAGCCCTGATTTTTCAGGGCTTTTTATTTTTACACACAATAGATGAATATATTACGGAATATTATTATTTTTGACGGACTTTAAAAACTAAAAAAATAATAACTATGAAGAAATTAATTATTTCATCACTGGCTATGGCAGTGATCGTAAGCTGTAGCTCATCCAACGATAATCCGGAAGACAATAATAATGGCAGCAATAATAACACCCCTTATCTTGTAAAAAAATTAACAGAGGTTGCTCCAGACGGACAGTCTTACGTTGTAGAATATAAGTACGACGGAACCAAAATAACTGAGGCCCTTGACGTTACAGATAACGAAAAGACATTATACACATATGACGGGGACAATATTGTAAAGACTGAACTATTCAGGAATGGAGTTATGAAAATCATGAGAGAATTTACCTATTCTAACGGAAGACTCGCTTCTGAAAAAGTGACTAATAAAGAACAGGCGGGAACTTTGGTATATACTGAAAATTACCAGTATCTGAGCGATAACCACGTGAAGTATAACGATTATCACTCCGCTACCTATAACCCAGCAACTGCAACATTCTCAGATATAAAATATACCCAGAAAGATGTGTACATCAACAATGCCGGAAATCTGGCTTCTATGAGCTATTCATACAATGGAATTTCCCGTAATGTTACATTTGCTTATGACGGCAATAACAATCCTATGAAAAATGTAAAAGGCCTTATAAAAATAGATATGTTTTCCCTTGGAGATGGTGGTGGAGATGGTGAAGTAGGTTACAATAACCTCATCTACTTAAACGGAGCCTATTCAGGAATTGTAAATGACACCAATCAAACCACCGGAGTTCATACTCTAAACAATGCTGATTATCCTACCAAATCAGTAATGAAGGAGACAAGTTCTGTTACCGGAACAGTAGTTCGCACCTATCTTTATGAGTATAATAAGTAATTATTTACTTTATTAACATACTTAGCCTTGAATAACTTCAAGGCTTTTTTATTTCAATGATTTACTGATTCTTTTTCAGTTTTTTACCTAAATTATTCTAAATTTGTTAGAGACCGATTCACGTGAATATGAGAATATTAAAGTATATGATAGGTGGAGCTGCAGCGGGTGCTGTGGCAGCTTATTTCCTGGGATATGATTATTTGTTTAGTGGTATTTCCAAAACCTATTTTAAAGGAAAATCAAGCGCCTATATTGATGACGGAAATCTTTTTCCCAGCAATCCTATTGCTACTGAAGCACCCGAGCTCTGGGAAGAAGATTTTGACTACAACAAAAAAGAATTACCTAAACATTTAGTTGATAACCTAAAAGAGTCTAAAACAGCTGCTTTTGTAGTGATCCGAAATGGTAAAATTCTTCACGAACAGTATTGGGCCGGTTATAATCAGCTTTCACAGACCAATTCTTTCTCTATGGCAAAAGCCGTTACGGTAATGCTTTTGGGTAAGGCTCTGGAGGAAGGAATTATAGGAAGTATTGATGAAAAAATTTCAGAATTTTATCCTGAACTCAAAGAAAAGGTGTTCGGAAATACGGTCACACTTAAAAATCTGGCTCAGATGGAAGCCGGACTTGACTGGGATGAGAATTACAATAATCCTTTCCTCCCCAACGCCAAAGCCTATTACGGGAAAAATCTTGTAAAAGCCGTATTCACAAGAAATTTTAAAGAAGAACCGGGAACAAAATTTGAATACCAAAGTGGATCTACACAGCTCCTGGGTTTCGCAATAAGAAAAGCATTAGGAAAACCGTTGGCAAGCTATCTTTCTGAGAAGTTCTGGATTCCGCTGGGTATGGAACAAAATGCCAAATGGAGCACAGACAACTACGGAATGGAGAAAACATATTGTTGTATTCATTCCAATGCGAGGGACTTCGCAAAACTGGGACAGCTGTTTCTGAATGACGGCAAAGTTGGAGATCAGCAGGTTCTTAATTCCGGCTTTATTGAAGACATGAGAACCCCAACAGAGAAATCTGCAGGAATCTATGGTCAGGGACTTTGGATCAATCATGATAATCCGATTAAACATTATTATTTCCTTGGGCTACAGGGTCAGTATATTATTATGGTCCCCGAGCATAATATAGTCATTGTACGAACGGGAAGCTACTCCAACAGTCCTAAAAATGACAGAGGAAGGCCGGATCAGGTAAAGTTTCTGGTGAATGAAACCGTTCAATTATTTCAATAAAAAACAATGGAGGAATACAGCCCTAAAATAGATGCTTATATCGAAAAATCCCAGGATTTTGCCAAACCGATTTTACATTATATCCGTGAGACTGTTCATGAATGCTGTCCGGATGCGGAAGAAGCCATAAAGTGGAGTTTTCCCCATTTTTTGTACAAAGGAAAAAATCTTTGTGCGATGGCTTCATTCAAGCAACACTGCACCTTTGGATTCTGGTTGGAAAAAGAGATGAAAACCATGCAGCAAATGACACAGGATATAGAAAAGAATTCTATGTTCAGTCTGGGAAAAATCACTAAGGTAGAAGATCTTCCATCAAAACCTCAACTTAAGAAGGCCATTCAAGAAGCTATGGAACTTACGGATATGGGAGTTACCATGAAAAAAGCAGCTCCTTCCAAAACAGAAATGGAAGTTCCGGAATATTTTCAGGATGCTTTGCTTGCTAATGGAAAAGCATGGGACGTCTTTGAGAAAGCTTCACCCTCGTTCAGAAAAGAATATATCACCTGGATCACTGAAGCTAAAACTGAAGCTACCCGGAATAAAAGGATGGAACAGGCTTTGGAATGGATTGCAGAGGGCAAAGGGAGGAATTGGAAATATGAGAGGAAGTAGAGATATCTGGCAAGAAGAAACACTAATGAAACCTAAAATTAGCTTCAGGCAGTGTATTATTCTTTAAGAAAGCTTCATATTCAGGAGACAGCTGTGCCCGGCCAAAGGTATTTTCACCGCTCATACTTCCAAGGCGGACTTTATCTTTCCCGAACTTGCGGTTCATAGCATCCATGGCCTTCATTACCGGAAGGTGCTGGTTTTGGGTGTCCTCTTCAAAAAGACCAATCTGCCTTTGATCTTCGGGAACAAAATCATTGACTATAACGCCGGCTCTTTTATAATGGAAACCATCTTTATAAATCGATTCAAAAAGTTCATTCACCACTCTTCCAATAATTATAGAGGAATTGGTAGGATTGGAAAGGATTCTGGTGACGGCATTTTTATATTCGGGAAGATCTTTTCGAAAGCGGTTGGTCTGCACAAAAACCGTGATCATTGTACAGCATGTACTCTGTTTTCGCAGTCTTTCAGAGCAGTACATCCCAAAAGTCTCTACCCTTTCCCGTACCTCCTCTTTCTGAGTCAGCATCTCCATAAAGCTTCGGGTTACGGCTATAGATTTTTTAGGGGATGGTGAATCCAGTTCCAGCTGGCGGATTCCTTTCAGCTCATTCAGCATTCTTATCCCATGAATTCCCATGATCTTTCGGATCCACATTTCAGGCTTCTGAAGAAGATCCCAGGCTTTATAAACTCCACTGTCGTTCATTTTTACAGCCAGTTTTCTTCCTATTCCCCATACATCTCCTATATTGAGCCATTTCAAAGCTTTCTCAATTTTTTCGGGGGTATCCAGGATATATACCCCATCAAATTGATCAGGAAAGTCTTTCACAATTCTATTGGCCACTTTACACAACGTTTTGGTAGGGGCAATTCCTATACTTACAGGAATGTTTTCCTTTTCTTCAATTTCCTTCCTGATTTTATCACAGTATCCGTGGATGTCAATATACTTAAAGCCTGTAAGATCTAGGAAAAGCTCATCAATACTGTATACTTCGTACTCAATAACATACGATTTAGCAATATTGATCACCTGCTGGCTTTTGTAATTGTACAGTTCAAATTTGGCAGAAAAACTTTTTACATCATGCTTCTGGAAGAGCTCTTTATATTTAAAAGCGGGGGCTGCCATAGGAATTCCCAAATCTTTTGCTTCCTTACTTCGGGACACCACACATCCATCGTTGTTGGAAAGCACCACAACGGGTTTGTTTTCAAGAGAAGGATCTAAAGTCCGTTCACAGGAAACAAAAAAGTTATTGCAATCTACCAGAGCATACATAATGAAGGATGAATATGTACACAAAATTAGAACTTTTAAAGTATAAAATCAGTTTCAGTTAAAAATTAACACCACTTTTAACACACTGTATTATACATCATTAAATTTTTATAATACGACATGTTCTGTCGCATCAGCGCTTTAACTTTGTCTTCAAAAACCGGTATCTGTTGATCAATATGCCTTAAATCATTTTCAGGCGCTCTTCTTCCAAATCAAGCTGGAAAAGCTGATGCCGAATGATCTCTTCATCAATCGAAATATCCTTATTAAGTTCCGTGAGAAACTGCCTCTGGCTTTCAAGCATTTCGATAAAAACAGCTTTGATATTTTCGTTCATCCAGTCGGCATCATTAGCTTTATTCTTTTCTTCCCAATGTCTTAACAACCGTTCTATTCCTGCATGGCTGTTAAGTTCGCTTTCATGTTTATTTTTAAGAAAATGATAAACGTGTTCTCTTAATTTCTGTTTGATTTCCTTCCGGGCCAGTTCTTCTTTTTCTTCATCTATAAAGTCATCAAATACTTTTCCATATTTTATAAAATAAGGCAATGTAAGCCCTTGTACCAAAAGAGTAAGCAGTATTACGACAAAGGTGATGAATAATATAAGGTTCCTGTTTGGAAAAGGAGTTCCATTTTCAAGAGTTATAGGAATAGCCAGTGCAGCTGCCAGAGATACCACTCCCCTCATTCCCGTCCATCCAAGTAAAATAGGCATCATCAGGCGGCGTCCCATGGAAGATGCCCTGGGAGCTACAGAAGGACGAAAAATAATGGTGGCAATCATTGCAGCATAGGAGCTTATTATTCTGGCTACAATAAGAATAACGGTCACTAATATTCCATAATTAATTGCCGTTTTTAAAGCTATTCCTTCAGAGCGCAGCCCTCCTACGATTTCAGGAAGCTCCAATCCGATAATTAGAAATACAATCCCATTCAGAATAAATACAAAACTTTCCCAGACACTATATCCTCTAATACGGCTGGTGCTGTTTAAAAATATCAATCGTTTTCCCGACATATATAATCCACCACATACCACAGCCAATACTCCGGAGCTGTGAAACTGTTCTGCCACCCAATACATTAAGTAAGGTTCAATTAAAGTCAGTGCAATATCTGAAGAAGCCTCTGTAGGGAGGTGTTTATGCGCTTGTACAAAAATCCAGGCCAATAATAATCCAATTCCTGATCCTCCGATCATCATCCATAAGAAATCCAAAGAAGCGTCCTGCCATACAAACTGCCCGGTTCCTACAGCGATTAAGGCAAAACGAAAAATAATAAGCGAAGAAGCATCATTGAGTAAACTTTCTCCTTCCAAAACAGCTGCAGTCGTATTGGGAATTTTCACAAATTTCATAATGGCACCCGTACTTACAGCATCTGGCGGAGACACTATGCCACCCAATAAAAATCCCAGGGCAATGGTAAATCCCGGAATAAAATAATTGGCAGCAATGGCCACTGAAAATGCCGTAAAAAACACCACAAGGAAAGCAAAGCTTCCAATGATACGCCACCATCTCTTCATTTCTTTAAAGGAAATGGACCAGGCAGCTTCAAATAAAAGCGGCGGTAAGAATATGAAAAAGATAAGATCGGGATTGATCTTTACCACAGGCAAACCGGGTATAAAACTGACAAGAAGGCCAAATACAACCAGCAAAATCGGATAAGCGATTTTTAATTTAACAGCCCACATATTTAATAATACAATAGCGGCTATCATTGCCAAAAAAAAAGGTAATATGGTGTGCATTGATATTGTGTTTTTTAATTTTTTATCCGTTATCCTCATGACCTGTCTGAAGACGACATCTATTACAAATATACAATCAATCTGTATTTTCGTACCCATTTTTTCAATCTTATCAAAACTTAAATAGAAACTGTATAATAATACCCAACATGATCCCTGCTCATCAGAAGAAAATTTAAAATAGTAAAAAATCAATTAAAACACGTCAAGTTTCGTCGCTTCCTCCCTATACCTTTGCTCTATAATAGTAAAAAAATATGGACAAAGTAACATCAGAAAGAATCCAGTTACTTCACCCACTGGTCAGGGATGAAGTAAAGCAGATCATAAAAGAATGTGACAAAGCACTTACCGGAAGAGCAAAAATAAGGATCACCCAAGGTCTGAGATCTTTTGAAGAACAGGAAAGACTTTATGCCATTGGAAGACTTACTTCAGGAAAAAAAGTAACCAATGCCAAAGCCGGACAAAGCATTCATAATTATGGTTTTGCTGTAGATATCTGTCTGATTATTGACGGAAAAATGGCGAGCTGGGGTACCGCAAAAGACTGGGATAATGACCGGGTTGCCGATTGGTATGAATGTGTAAAAATCTTTGCCAGACATGGCTGGGATTGGGGTGGAAACTGGAAAACATTCAAAGACCTTCCCCACTTTGAAAAAAAGAATATCTCCCAGGGAGAAGATCTTATTAAAGTCAATTGGAGAACCCTTTTAAAAATGCCCAGAGATCAACAGAATTATATCCTATTTTAATTCTTTTTTACCTGAAATTAATTATAATACGACACGTTCTGTCGCTTTCCCAGCCTACCTTTACCTGACAAGAAAACCACTAAAAAAGCAATGAAATCTCGATATAGAATCCTAATTTTTCCCAGTAAAATAAAAGGTTCTAGAGATTTAAGATTGCATGTGTCCCTTTAACAAACAATTAAAACATCACATGAAAAAGACAACCATTCTTTCTTTGGACGGGGGTGGAATAAGGGGAATTATTACCTGTATTATTCTACGTTACATAGAAGAACAGCTCCAGTACTATGATAAGCCCACAGCAAGGCTCGGAGATTATTTTGATCTGGTAGCAGGCAGCAGTACAGGAGGTCTGATTGCTTCTATTATCTTATGCCCCGACGAAACCCGAAAGGCAAAATATTCTATCCAGAAAGGGTTAGAATTATATGCTGAAAAGGGTGGAGACATCTTTCAGGTATCTTTTTGGGAAAAACTGGTTAATCCATTTGGATTACTGAATGAAAGAATTTCCCAGGAAGCACTTGAAAAAAATCTGAATGACTTTTTTGGAAATTTAGAATTAAAAGAATTAATAAAACCGTGTTTAATTACAAGTTATGATATAGAAAACAGAAGAGCCAAGCTTTTCAATTCCTGGGAAGCCAATCTCAGTACTGATAATTTTTATGTAAAAGATATTTGCAGAGCTACTGCAGCAGCCCCTACTTATTTCAGTCCTGTACAGATCAAATCTATGTACGGACAGATCTTCAGCCTGATTGATGGGGGAATGTTTGCGAATAACCCTGCTCTTTGTGCTTATGCAGAAGCCAGGAAAATTCCTTTTGCCGAAGTTTTAAAAAACCATCAGAAAGCCAATCATCCCGGTGTTAATGATATGATCATCATTTCTATAGGCACCGGAGTAGAATCCCGTCCTTATCCGTTTAAAAGATTAGAAAAAGCAGGAAAAATAGGATGGGTAAATCCAATCATTGATATTCTGATGTCTGCCAATGCAGAAACGGTAGATTATCAGCTTTCTCAAATGTTTCAGACATTAGGTTTAAGAAATCAGAAAAATTATTACCGGCTGAACCCATCTCTGAAAAACGCTTCACCAGCTATGGATAATGTAAGGCGCTCCAATATTGAAAACCTGATCCAGGCCGGTCTGAGTTATATTGATGACAACCGGGAAGTTTTAAATCAGATTGTACAAAAACTCATCAGAAACAAAATATAAGCTTTTAAGCTTATAATGAACCCAAATAAGCTTAAAAGCTTATATTATTAATTCTCATCGAATGAAACAGTTGACCTGGTCAGTTTATAATATACATAAAAAACGAAATAAAAGTGAAAATAAATTATAACACGACAAGTTTTGACGCTTGAGTCAACTATCTTTGAATAAACAAAATAACCAAGGAAACCAAAGCTAAATAAGCTTATTCCAAACTTAACATATCCCCATTATTTTTAATAATCATCTTCAGTAGATCAAATACTGAACAGGATAATTATTGCTCAATATTGAATATTAGTCTGCTAGCACTACTATATATTATTAACCAATTAATAACCTTAACAATTTTAGAATTATGGCAAATTTAGTACAAGAATTAAACAGTTTAGATTTCAGCGTTTACATCGGGGGGCCTATGCAGGCGGCTATCAAAGCACAGCATGATGCATCGATGTCACAGGTCAACTTTATTAAAGAGGTTGGCTTTGAAGAGGGTGTTGCAGAAGGAGGAGCCAAAAAACTTAAGTATGTAGATTTTACCTATACAAAATCAGTTCCCAGCACCACTGAAAATAGTGATAGCGTAGTAAAATCAGAAGTAAAATTAAGTGTTCCATTGCTTTCTATGCTGACAATTCCGGCTTTAAGAATTGATGAAATGACTATTGATTTCAATGCAAAACTTAATTCAGTAGAAACTCAGAGTATTGCTAGTGAATTCCAGGGAAGCGCTTCTATCAGCGCTAAATTCTGGAAAGTTAAATTCAACGCTTCAGCTTCTTATAAGAAAACCAACTCAAGTACTTCAACCACGGAAAAAACATATACGTTGGGAGTACATGTAAAAGCTGTAAATGATGAATTACCTGCAGGACTTTCAAAAATTATGGATATGTTAGAAGATGCTATTGTTGCTTCCGCAACACCGGTAACTAATCCTTCTTAATAATTTTCAGGATGGCTGTTCCGGCAGCCATCCTTTTAAAAAATCTTTATCAATTAAAAAAAAATTATCATGCCAAAATTGAATGAATATTTAGGAGGTATTGTCTCTGAGATTGCTGCAGCCAGAAAAATGACCGATTTACAGACTGTACAAATAGCAAAAGAATATGCTAAAGATGATTTATTGAAACATTTTTCCATTCCAAGAATGAAAGTGGGAACAGTGGATCTTACCATTCCTTTTGCTGCAGCCGGAAGTTCTCCTATCCTGCCTTTCAGAGACTTTTCTTATGACGAAATTACCAAAGTAGCTCAGGCGGATTATAATACTTCTGATATAAAAAATGATCAGAATTTAAAGAATTTTTTAGCCAATCAGGAGCTTAGTTATAATGATTATATAAAGAAAATCAAGGCCGAAAACAAACCTACTCTCACCGATACTCAGATACAGTATTTTGAACCTATTTCAAAATATACCGTGGAATACTGCCGGTCACTTTCCAATTTTACATGGAATAATACAGATCCTCAGTTTTTATCAGACCGCCTTTTCGACAGAATTGTTTTGGAGGCCAGAAGAGTTATTGAAAAAACAGATGACCGTGAGATTATTGTGGAGGCAAGTAAGCTGATGCAGCTGGATGCCAAATGTCTGATTTTTGCTAAAATGAGTGTGAGTGAAGCAGGTATGGAATGGTCAAGATATGAGGATATCAATGGAAATATTATAGAAACACTTATCCCTGAATAATAGAATGAAAAAGTCACAGTTTATTTTAGTTTCCCAGTTAAAGGATCAGCTGCTGGAGTTTCCAGGTATTGTTTCTTCTCTGGAGAAAAAAGATCCTTTTTTTGTTGAGAGAATGCTTTCATGGCTGAAGTCTGTAGAAAACATTCTTTCTACAAACAGCATCAGTGAAGTTTCAGAAATAGCAGGATTCAGAAGTAAGATTCTGGCAGGTAAAATCAGCGATGAGAGAAGCTTTAATGCTAAAAAAAACCAGCTCAGAATTACAGCAAACCTTCTTCACGATGCACAAAGCTGTGTCCTGAATGTATTACTGCCTCATGAAACCAAAATGAATGAGTGCAGAGATATCACCAAACAAATATTAGCGTTAGCAGCACAAAAAACAACCCGCCTTTGTACATCAGAAATAGCATTTGAGGATTTCGTTCAGAAAGTCTGGTGGCATATTATTTCGGATGATGATTTAAAATTAGGTGGAGTAAAGCTCAAGTCTATGCTTTCTGAAATGGACATTATTATGCTTATTGCTGATGAAATAGATATCAAAGATTTTTCTTAAAACTAAAATAGCTCAAAATTTTTTTGAGTTATTTTTTTTATGCGTCAAGTTTTGACGCCTCCCTCGATTATTTTTGAAATATAAACAAGAGCACAAAAACAATTAATAAAAAACTTTAAAAAGCCTTTGAATTCAACATTGATCTATGCTGAACAGCCCGAAATATGTTCAAAAATTAACCAACACCTTAAAACACAAAACATGGAGACACCCAATCACCACACAGATATTATCTTCGATGAAGATCTCTATACTATAGAATGGAGTGACATCGAAAATGCAGAGATGGATTATGAAAACTATCTCAATGACATTGAAAACTTCTTCAGACAAGATTTTGAAAACGATGTACTTGAAGAAGATACACTATAAATATACCATAAACACTATACGTTCTGAAGCTGTCCACCATACTTATGCATCCATTGCAATCTCGCCATTTTCAAAACACCTTTGAATTCACCATCACAAAAGAGTGGGCAGCCAGAACTGTGTTATAAATACACCCAATCATTTAAAGAATAGCTTTACCTAAAGCAATTTTTTCATATCATTAGCCTGACATTTTATGAAACCAGCAGCTTACCTGATCCATAACAGGAAGTAGCTGGTTTCTCTTTTATCTGATCCATAGACAAAAATTATCAACCTTCCTCACGCTATTAAAAATAATAGCGATGCTCAGTAAACGCTAACCTTCTATAGCAGAATATTTATCGTTCTAAGGCTGCTTTTTCTTTCGAAAAATTTCACAAAAAAATATAACACGACACGTTTTGTCGCATTAAGCCCATATATTTGTGGTACAAAATTTTACCATGAAGAAAGATTTTTATTTGACGAGATATGCCTTAATCATTAAAAGATTAGAAAGCTCCCCGGCCACCTATACTCAGCTGGAAGAATACCTTTTAAACTCTTTTGAATTTCAGGATGCCGGAATCAAGAGCTATTCTATCCGAACACTGCAAAGAGATATCCGTGAGATTTCAGATCTTTTCAACCTTTCTATTCACAATAAGAAAAAGGGAGACAACCGGTATTATATTGAAAGCCGCCCTATCATGGAAGTGGATGAGTACAACCAAAAATTACTGGAATCTTTTCAGGTAAGCAATGCCCTGAATCTTCATCCTGATTTTTCAGATTTCATTTTTTTTGAAAGCAGAAAACCAACCGGTGTGGAGCATTTTTATGATCTGTTCTTTGCAATCCGTAATAAAAGGGTGGTTAGTTTTGAACATTACAATTATAAAAACAAACTGATGACCTCCCGAAAAGTACATCCACTTGCTTTGAAGGAATCTAAAGACAGATGGTACCTTATTGCTATAGACACAAAAGATAAAGTCCTAAAATCATTCGGATTAGACAGAATCAATTATCTGGATGTGGGGAAAAATAAATTCCGTGAGAAGTATAATTATAATTTCAGAGAGCACTTTAAAAATGCATTTGGAGTGATGAATCTTGCAGAACAAAAACCACAAAATATTGTATTGAAATGCAGCCGTCATCAAGGGGAATATATCAGAAGCTTTCCGCTTCACCAGTCACAGAAAGAAACCAAAGAAACTCCGGAAGAGATCTATTTTGAGTTTTTCCTTCATCCCACTTATGACTTTATGCAGGAAATTCTATCGTATGGAAAAGAGGTAACCGTTTTAGAACCTAAATGTTTAGTTGACGACATACGCAACCATCTTCAGGAGTCTCTGAACCGTTACCTGGAAAGCTAACCGGGAATGGTTTTATCTCATATTTTTTAATTATATTTACATAAATATACCTGTATTGAGAGCTTTATTTATTGGCATCAGCTGCTTTATTTCTTCGTTTTTTCTTTCCCAGCAGAAGGAAGAATTCAGGGCCGTGAGAAACTATTACGACCAGCATAGAACCATGCTGAATAAAGAGTTCAGGAAAAAATTTGATGCAGAATCCAACACCTTTAAAAAGGCTGCGATAAAAGGAGATTTTCTATTTTTTATGAAAAAAATGGACAGTATTGAAAATACAGCATTGGTAGGAGCCTTATTACGGGTAAGAAACCAGGAAGATCTGGAAGCTATAAAAATACCTAAAGCGACTTCCATCAATATCAGTGACAGGTTCCGTGATTTGGAAACAGCTCCCAACTATCCCGGAGGGCTCAATACATTAAGGAAGGAGGTGGCCAGTCTTATCTATACAGATGGTGTGCATACCGAAGTAAAAATAGTCAAGACAAGTGTAACTTTTATTGTTGAAAATGACGGAAGCATCAGTAATGTTCATGCTCAGGGTGATAATTTCACGTTTAACAGACAGGCTGAAATTGCTTTATACTCACTTTCTGAAAGATTTCACCCGGCTGTCGCTAAAGGCGATCCTGCAAGATTCCAGTTCAGACTTCCTTTAACATTAACGATGGAATAATCAATGTTTACTGACGAATATTATATGAAAATGGCTCTGCAGGAAGCAGAAGCTGCCCTTGAAAAAGATGAAGTGCCTATCGGATGTGTGGTTGTTTCCAATAACCGTGTTATTGCGAGAGCCCACAATCTCACCGAAACCTTAAACGATGTTACTGCTCATGCAGAAATGCAGGCCATAACTTCTGCCGCTAATTTCCTTGGCGGTAAATATCTTAAAAACTGTACACTTTATGTCACATTAGAACCCTGTGTGATGTGTTCAGGAGCGCTTTCGTGGTCACAGATTTCAAAAGTAGTGATAGGCGCAAGAGACGAGCAGAGAGGTTTTATCAACAAGCATCTTTCCCTGCATCCAAAAACGGAAATCGTAACAGGAATAATGGAAAATGAGTGTTCCATGATCGTTAAAGAATTTTTTAAAAGTAAAAGATAAAGGAACAATGAGTAATTGTTCCTTCTTTATATTTGTAAGCTAAAAATCAGCACATTACTATACCCTTTAGCCTCTTATTTTATATCATTAAAAATTGAATACATCACGAGATCAAAATACGCTCCATCTTTCTTAGTCTCCTGTTTCAAAACAGCCTCTTTTTCCATTCCAATCTTTTCCATAATTTTTCCGGAAGCAGGATTGTGAAGAAGATGAGTGGCAAAAATTTTATTGAAATTTAATTTTTTAAAACCAAAATGTACAATAGCTTTGGCAGCCTCTGTCACATAGCCTTTGTTCCAGTAAGGCATTGCAATCCAATATCCTAATTCAGCCTTATCATCATCACGGTCATGAAGACCTATAGCTCCGATAATATGCCCTTCTTTATTACGAATTCCAAAAGTATATCCTGTATGATCCTCAAAGGCTTCTTTTGACATGGTAATCCAAAGTTGAGCATCATTTTCGGTATACGGATAAGGAATATTAGATGTGAGATCTGAATAGATTCTATGCTGTAGATACTCTGTAATGAAAGGAATATCCTTCTCTTCCAATTGGGAGAGAATAAGTCTTTCGGTTTCTATTATTGGAAATTCGTTCATTATATTAAGAATTTACGGTAAAGATGAGGCAAATTATTCAATTCAACTCAACTTCAGGCTTATAAATCTTTGCCAAGAAAATAAAGCCCTTTTAAAGTATGAAGCCTGTCCATTACATGGATTTTATCTGTCAGAGGCTTATAAACATGAGACACTCCTCCCGTTGCCACTACAAAACAGTCGTCATTTACCTCATCATTAATACGGGTCACAAATCCTTCTACCATTCCCAGAAAACCATATACCATTCCGCTCTGCATACAGGTTACCGTATCCAACCCCAGCACTGATTTCGGTTTTTTCAGCTCAATATCAGGAAGCTGCGCTGTCTGGTTGATCAGCGAATTCAAAGAAGTCACAATTCCCGGAGCGATAATCACGCCTAAAGTTTCTCCTGTTTCTGCAACACAGCTGGCAGTAAGTGCGGTTCCAAAGTCAATGACAATTTTTTTCCTGTTTGGATACAGGTTATGGGCCGCAACCAGGTTGGCATAAATATCCGTTCCCATCTGCTTAGATTTGGCCTGAACTGCTGATGGGGTGTTTCGGTCCACAATTACAGGGGTAATCCCATGGATTTTCTTTATTCCTGAGCTCATCACTTTGGTAAGCTGGGGAACTACAGATCCAATGATTACCTTATTTATTTCTGTTGGTTCAATTTTATAGGTCTGATAGAGCATCAGCATTTGTACATATAGCTCGTCTGCGGTTCTGTAAGGTTTAGTATTGATGACCCATGAAATATCACAGTTATCTCCATTAAAAAGGCCGAATCTGATATTGCTGTTCCCTACGTTTATTACAATTGAATTCATTGATTTTTTTTAACAGGCTAAGATTTTAAATTCTGCTCCCAAATTTATAAAAAAATAAAAGGAGTATTCTCAAATACTCCTTATTATTCTATATGTTTATCTTTTCTTATTTTACTTCTACAAAATTATCCGCCATATTAACATCAGCAATTCTCTGGCTGAAGTCGATACCAAGTACTGATAGCTGAGACTTCGGATAAGGAATGGTAAAGGTATATTCTTTCTGAGTCCAAGGCCAATAAGGCATTGTTTTGAAATTACCATAGATATCATTTTCTTTCCATGTATGAGTCATGTTTAAAGGAATCTGATAGGTTACATTTTTTTTCTCCATGGTCATTACGCTGAAATCAACAGGCATAGGAACCTGTCCGTTATTTACCAGGGTAATTGTGGTGGATTTTGCATCATATTTCACATCCTTAATCCCATAATCAATAGTTTTTGTTGTGTTGATCCAGTAATGGTGAAACCACTTCAGGTCCATCCCAGAAACTTTTTGGGCAATATGAAGGAAATCCCTGTCTGAAGGATGTTTCATACTCCACTGGGCATAATACTGTCTTAGTGTTTCGGCAAGATTCTGCTCACCCATAATGTATCCCAATTGTACCAGATACAATTCCCCCTTCACATAAGAAGAATAAGTATAGGAAGTTCCGTTATCATGGTGATCTCCCAACCATACAGCCGGTTCTTCAATACCTTTTTTAACAAAATTTCTGTAAGCATCTAATGTTTTTACAAAAGGGTTCGGAAGGTCTTCCGGAAATAACTGGTGCATGGTGTACCCTTCTGCATAGCTTGTAAAACCTTCATCCATCCAGGGACGTACAGATTCATTGGTGGCCAGCATTTGCTGATACCATGAGTGAGATCCTTCATGAGCCATTAATCCCATCAGCCCTTTAATGTCTTTAGCTTCTCCAAGAATCATGGTACACATTCCGTATTCCATTCCACCGTCACCACCCTGGATAAAAGCATAAGTAGGATATACATATTTTCCGAAATGGGCATTCATAATCTCGAAATACTTCATCACATAAGATTGTGCTTCTCCCCAAACTTTTGTTTTCTCATTTTTCTGGTAAACCAGATATACTTTCGGACCATTTGGAACATCAAAACCATTGACTACATAATCTCTGTCTGCACTCCATGCAAAGTCAAGAATATTTTTAGCCGTCCATTTCCAGGTTACTTTTTTATCTTTTTCCGCTTTAATTTTTGCGTTGGTATCATATCCTTTTACCTCAGTTGGGTTTTCAAGAATCCCTCCTGCTCCTATTACATAATCTTTGTTGATTTTAATACTAACATCAAAATCTGAGAACGGTGCATGAAATTCTCTTCCCATATAATCAAAAGTTGCCCAGCCATCATAATCATACTCAGCAATTTTCGGATACCATTGAGTCATTGTCATATCTACACCTTCTCTGTTGTTTCTTCCACTTCTTCTGATCTGCTGTGGAATCACAGCATCCCAATCCATGGTAAAAGTTGTAGAGGAATTAGGCTTGATAGGCTCTGCCAGGTACACTTTCATAATAGTTTCCTGGATTTCAAATTTCAAGTCCTTTCCATTCTGTCTGATCCAGTGGATATTTTGAGATCCCTCCTGATCTTTCGGAATAGATGCCAATCTTGAGATCCCATCTTTCTGCAACCTTGAGTCACCATTTTTTCCCTGGGAAGTTATTCTTTGATCCATCATGGAATTAGGCTTAAAAGCATTCCAGTAGAGATGAAAATAAACTACATTCAACTCGTCCGGAGAATTGTTGGTGTATTCTAAAGTCTGTTTTCCCTGATAAGTAAATTTTTCAGCATTAACATCAATATCCATCTTGTACTTTGCAGCCTGCTGATAATAAGCTCCTTGCTGAGCATGAAATTGTGAAATGATAAACGCAAAAATGATTGCAGCCGATTTTCTCATTTAAAATTTTATTTTTTTCTAAAGGTATGTAATTTAAATAAGAACCTCAAATAGGAGTTATACCGAGGTTTTATTATGTTTAGTATGGGTTTAGATTGAATTTAATTCACTTTGTTAAAAATCTTTTAACAAACATAAGTTTACTGGCTCGTCAACAATTTTTTGATTAAAGTGATCTGGCCCAAATGATAATAGCTATGCTCAATCATTCCATCTATATTTCTTCTGTAGGTTCCATATTTTTCATCTGCAAAAACCTCATCAAGCTGATCATCAGGAATCCGCTCAACCAACCCGGCAAACTTTTCTGCATCAGCCCATAACTGACTTAGCAATTCTTCCCATTGAGCCTGAGATTCAATGACAGGAAGATCAAAACTGTACTGGTCTTTTATTTCAAGGGCTCCCCCTTCAAACACGTTAATAATTCCTGCTATATAATAATGTATATGGAAAGTAAGCATTGCGATGGTATTCAGGGAGCTCACTTTGGTAACAGCCTGTTCCCAGCTTACCCCGGAAAGCTGATCTTTAAAATTGGTATTGGCAATCCAGAGACCGTCAAGCAAAACCTCCCGGAATCTTTTTGATAATTGTACTGCAGAGCTCATTGATCGGTTATTTTTATATTCCTTTAAAGATAAGTAATTAAAGAATTGTTTTTTAAGCGCTTACTGATTTTCCAGGAGATTCCACCCACATAAAGAATACAATCATTTGTGTTGCAGAAAATAAAAAGCCTCAGATGTGTTGACATCTGAGGCTTGTATTATAATAGGAAATCAAAAGCTATTTCTTAGCTGCAACTTCTTTTTTTCCACTTTTTAAAATCTTTTCAAGGATTCTTAATGTAATCAGATAAGTAGGTTTTACTCCTGTAAGCCCCAATCCTCCTGATGATAATGTACTTCCTGTTTCCAAAGGATTATCTGAAGCATAATACGCGTAACATACAAACAGATCCGGTGCAATATGATGTCTGATCTTCGAAGCTACCTGGATAGCCTTCTGATAGTGTGCCCCTTCCATTTCAAGACCAATGGCCTTCCATGAAGTATTCATAAAATAAGAAAGGATATCTCTGTTTTGAAGTGAAGTTCCTAAAACAGTAATCATAGGTCCTTCAAATGCTTTTAGCTCTTCATCATGGAAGTCGTCCAGCTTTAGTGCATTTTCAAAAGGATAATTATCTGCCGTTCCTTCAAAGATATGAGAGGTAGGAATCATAATATCCCCTTTTTCTCCTGTAAGAATTCCGGCTTTCCCCATAATGGAAACTGACCTTACATGCATCATATAGACTTCTCCTTTATGTTCGAAAGGTCTCAGCAGCTCGTCCATCACCTCAAAAGCCTGCTCTCCGAAAGCATAGTCAAATACCATGACTACATCATCACCTCCAAACTTGATATCTCCAAAAGGAGTATTCTTTAAATTTGTTTTGCTAAGGTCAATGATCTGAACATCGATATTACTTCCACTTTTATCAGCAATATGAATCATCCCCTCATCTAAAGCATACTTTGATACTTTATCACGAAGTTCTTTTTTGTTTGAAATCTCTTCATACATTTTATAGTCCACATCATGATGGTGCTTCTTCTTAAGAGCTTCATTACCGTACAGCATATTTTTCACCGAATGCATATTGGCAGAAATAATATGTAACGGACGCATATGAAGGTTATTTTCAAATAAAACCTCCTTCACTTTATTAGCCCATTTCTCTCCAAAGTAGTGATGTCCTACTCTTTCCTTTAATATAGCACTGAAATGAATTTCTCTTTCTCTGGTCTGCTTTGCATCTTCAAGACTTACTTTCCCTAAGTTGTAAATGATTTTGAATAAACGGTCAGGATTATGATCATCTCCAAAGGTATTGTAAGCTCTCAATGTCTCATCAAATGTTCTTCCTATTAAAGAGGATAGATGAATAAGAGCCACCTCTTTCTCTCTTCTGCTGAATTTCTTTTCTCCTTTCACTACCTCTTCAATAATTTTAAAGGCACGTGTCGGCTTCCAGTTTTCATCCTGGATGAAAGCCAGATTACGGATTTTATCAGCTTCTATAAATAAGAAGGTAAGGTGGGTAAGAATGTCATAAATTTCGGAACGGCCCAAAAGAACCTCAATATTCATCTGGTGTTCGTCTATTCTATAACAGTTTCTTCTTCTTTTCTTAGGAACAATAGGTTCGAAACTTCCTTTATCAAACCCTTCATCAGATGTAAGATGAATAAAAGCACATTCCTCAATCCCTTCAGGAAGCCTGTCTAAAACATACATCAAACCATCAAGCTCCAATTTATTTGGAATATTCATGGTACCATAAATCTCTGGATTGATTGTTTTCAACAAGCTTCTAATGCTCTCTCCTGAAACTCCTCCTGGCTTGAAAAATCCTCTATAAAATAAGTGTCTCATAGAAATATATAATCTTTCGATAGCCTCTGTTGTCTCTCTTGCTCTAGAATTTGTCATAAAATAAATTTCACACAAATATACAAAATCTTTGTCCATTTTATTTTAACTATCTTTTAACAAGTCTTTTAATCCATATAATCTCGTATCTTATAAGACATTCCTCAAATCATGTGTTTTTAGAGTATCTGAGCCTCAAAAAAGAGTTTTACACATTAAATTTTAAACATTGAATATCTTTTAACCCCTTACAAAAACGTTAAACTATTGTTTAAATTATATAATTTTTCAAAACACCCCTAATTTTTTTAGGGTTAAAATGATTTCATTTCATTTTTTTTGTAAATTTGCCCTGTAAAAATCACCCAATATGTCAACCTTAAGATTCAAAGCACTAGAAACCCTACCATTTAAGGACTTCAGAAAAGATAATTCTGTTGAGGTTCCTGCAAAACTGTCAGAATTATTCTGCACCAATGTTTTCTCGGAAGAGACAATGAGAGAATATTTAACAAAAGAAGCATTCAATTCTATTATGGATGCTGTAAAAAAAGGAACTAAAATCCAGAGACATATTGCTGACCAGGTAGCTGTAGCAATGAAAGACTGGGCTATGAGCAAAGGGGTAACCCATTACACACACTGGTTTCAACCTTTAACAGGAACCACTGCTGAAAAACACGACTCTTTCTTCACACCTATCGAAGGAGGGAGAGCAATCGAAAGATTCAGCGGAAACTTATTGATCCAACAGGAGCCAGATGCATCTTCATTCCCTAACGGAGGAATCAGAAATACTTTTGAAGCAAGAGGCTATACAGCCTGGGATCCTACTTCTCCTGCTTTCATCATGGGAACTACTTTATGTATTCCATCCATCTTCATTTCTTATACAGGAGAAACCTTAGATTATAAAGCCCCTCTTTTGAGAGCTTTGAATGCTGTGGATGAAGCAGCAACCAATGTAATGCAGTATTTTGACAAGAATGTTACAAAGGTAACTCCTACCCTGGGTTGGGAACAGGAGTACTTCCTTGTAGATTCAGCTTTATATCAGTCACGTCCGGACCTTGTATTGACAGGTAAAACATTACTGGGACATTCTCCAGCCAAAGGACAACAATTGGATGACCACTATTTCGGTTCTATCCCAACAAGAGTAATGAATTTCATGAAAGAGTTGGAAATTGAATGTATGAAACTGGGTATTCCTGTAACGACAAGACACAACGAGGTAGCTCCTAACCAATTTGAGCTGGCTCCAATGTTTGAAGAAGTAAACGTTGCCGTAGACCACAACTCTTTATTGATGGACATCATGGCGAGAATTGCTCACAAGCACCATTTCCATATTTTATTCCACGAAAAACCATTTGCCGGAGTAAACGGAAGCGGTAAGCACAACAACTGGTCTTTAGCCACTGATACAGGAGAAAACCTTCTAAGCCCGGGAAAAAATCCTAAGAAAAACTTACAGTTCCTAACATTCTTCGTTAATACTATCAAAGCAGTTTATGAATACGCTGACCTTTTAAGAGCAAGTATTGCTTCTGCAAGTAACGACCACAGATTAGGTGCCAACGAAGCTCCCCCAGCAATTATTTCCGTATTCATCGGAAGTCAGCTGTTCAGAGTACTGGAAGAACTTGAAAAAGTAACAGAAGGAAAGCTTTCTCCGGACGAAAAAACAGACCTTAAATTAAATGTAGTTGGAAAAATTCCTGAAATTCTATTAGACAATACAGACAGAAACAGAACTTCTCCGTTTGCATTTACAGGAAATAAATTTGAGATCAGAGCAGTAGGATCTTCTGCTAACTGTGCAGAGTCTATGACGGTAATGAATACCATCGCTGCAAAACAATTAATCGATTTCAAAAAAGAAGTGGATGCCCTTATTGAAACAGGTCTTAAAAAAGACGAAGCGATCTTCAATGTATTGAGAGAATACATCAAGCAGTGTAAGAGCATTATGTTTGAAGGTGACGGATATTCTGATGACTGGGCGAAAGAAGCTAAAAAGAGAGGCTTAAACAACTTAAAGACTACTCCTGAAGCTCTTAAACAGGAGATGGATAAAAAATTCGTTGCCCTTTACGAAGAAATCGGAGTATTTACTCACAGAGAGGTTGAGGCAAGAAACGAAATCAAATTAGAAAAATATTCTACGGTCATTGATATTGAAGCAAGAGTATTAAGTGATATCGCAAGAAACCACATCATTCCTTCTGCTTTAAAGTATCAGAACAGATTAATTGAAAACGTAAAAGGTCTTAAAGACATCTTTGGAGATAAAGAATTCAAAACATTAGCGAAAGAGCAAATGAGCTTAATCACGGATATCTCTGAAAATGTTTCCAAGATTAAACTTGGTGTTGAAGACCTTATTAAAGCAAGAGAAACAGCAAAAGCTGTATCAAATAGCCAAAAGCAGGCAGAATCTTACTGTACTAAAGTAATTCCTTTATTTGATGTTATCAGAGAAGCTTCTGATGATCTTGAAATGATGGTAGACGATGAGCTTTGGCCAATGACAAAATACAGAGAAATGTTGTTTACAAAATAACATCTGTAAAGTTCCATATTAGTTTAAATTCCTCGGTTTTCCGGGGAATTTTTTGGTTTTATTAACAACAGGAAAATTAGAGTTTTAAATTACAAAACCCGACCTATAGAAGAAAATCGATATGATTTGTTAAAGAATCATAATAAAAAAAACCGCACACTTACCAAAAATAGGCAGTTGCGGTTTATTTTTCTTTAACATATGTAAACAATATGTTAAATAGTGTTAAAATAAGATCCTGACAATTATCATATCAGGGGTCTTTTATTCGGAATCTCTACTTTTGTAATGCTTTTGAAAATAAATATTCCTTTTTAACACGGATAATCAAATATATATGAAGAAAAGAGTTTTGTTTTATTTAGTTGCTTTAGTTACTACTGTATCAATGCAATCATGTGCTACTAATTATGTAGTTTCAAAACCAGCTACTTACACTAAAGAATACAAAACAGATGCCAAACTAGCCTCTATAGATAGCAAAAAAATGGAGCAGGATAAGCAAAAACTTATCGATTCTTTTCTTTCTGAAAAGGCTGCTACTTTAGCTAATGCTAAAAAAGCTATTAAGAATTCTGAGATTGCCAAAGTTGTGAAGTACAACAAAACAATTGACGGTATCCTTGAAGAGGCAGAAACATACTTGGGAACTCCTTACAGATATGGAGGAACAACAAGAAACGGTATTGATTGTTCAGCTTTCGTACTTTCCGTTTTCGGAGCAGCAGCAGGTCTTAGTTTACCTAGAGTAGCAGCTTCTCAGGCTCAGGAAGGAGAAAGAATTGAAAAAGGAAACTTACAGAAAGGAGATCTTATTTTCTTTTCTCATGGAAGAAGAATCTCTCACGTAGGTATTGTAGAAAGTGTTTCTGAAGAGGGTGAAATTAAATTTATCCATGCAGCAACATCAAAAGGAGTAATGATTTCTTCACTGAATGATTCTTATTGGGGTCCTAAATTTAGATTCGCAAAAAGAGTGATCAACGAAGAAGGAGAAGCTTATAATAATTTAGCCGCTGTTACTCCAGCTACACCAGCAAATTTTTAATTTTATAAATAATTGATTTAAATAATGAAGCCATCAGACTCTGATGGCTTTTTTATTTATTCTATTTCCTCTATTAAGTTTTGGTAAAGCGAACAGAAGGCATATGAATAAGAAAAGGCAGGCTAAAGCCCACCTCTATTGAATTTTATTATGATTAAAAAAGATCGAATGCTTACGATAGCCTCCAACCTCAAATCTATTACTTCTAAAGCCTAGCTGTTTTTATCAATTTCTATATCCAGCTTATACAACAGCCCATAGACTTCAGACAGTGAAAATTTGGCCTTTTTAAGCTTGTTTAAGGCGGGATCTATAGAATAGTTAACTGATGTTCTGAAATTCGCTTTTTCAAGGTTAGTATTATCGAAAACAGCGCCCGAAAAATCGCAATGACTGAAAACAGCATTAGACAGATCACATTCTGCAAAATCTACTTCAATCAGTTTCGAATTTTTAAAAACGGTTTTCTTAACCGATGTCTGATAAAATACGGAATTGTTCAGGGAGCAGCCGTCAAAGGTAAAAGATAGCCCAAATTCATTACAGTCATTAAACTGGAGCCCAAACATCTTACATTCTTTAAAAATAACTTCACGGAAAGCCGTTTTAATAAGTTTTGCCATACTCAGGTTGCATCCTATAAATTCACAGTCAGTAAAATTAAATTCCGACAGCCCTGCATATTCAAAATTGCAGTTCCTGAATATACAGTTCTCATATTCCCCTTTATCTAAAGGAAACTGTGTAAAGTCTGTATTCTCAAAATTCTGATCTAAAATATAAACCTCTTTCATACGTTCTAATAATTTTGGGGAATGAACATTCCATCCACGTTTTTTTCATGGATATTAAAAAGAAAAGGAAACAGAACATTTTTAATCTTCCGTTTACACCAAACTGTTCTTATCTGAATAATTAAGTTTAAAGAAAATAAAAGTCATCATGGAGAAGGCAAGCAAAGAACTTCCTCCATAACTAAAGTACGGAAGAGGAATCCCTACCGTTGGGAAAAGCCCCATAACCATTCCTAAATTGATTGAAAAGTGCATCAGAAGGATGGAAGCAAAGCAATACCCAAACACGCGGTTAAAAGTGGACTTCTGCTGTTCTGCAAGATAATAGATCCGCCCTATATAAACCATATAACACAAAATCAGCACCGCACTTCCTACAAAACCCCATTCTTCACCTACGGTACAGAAAATATAATCGGTTTCCTGTTCAGGTACAAACTTACCTTGCGTAACAGATCCTTCGCGGTATCCTTTTCCTAAAAGCCCTCCGGATCCGATAGCTGTCTTGGAGTATAATAAGTTATACCCTGAAGTATCTCTAAAAGCTTTTTCCCCTTTATAAAGAACCTCAATTCTTTCTCTCTGGTGCTTTGGAAGTTTCTCTAAGATGTAAGGAGACCCGAAAGCTAATCCACACAACAAAAGGATAGATCCTGATATTCCGGAAATGGAGATCACATCCCAGGACATCCTATGATAATTCATCGCAATCAATACCCCGGCAATCAACACAATGGTAGCCGCCACATACACCGGCGGGATAGCTAATGAAACTAAGAACACCCCGGCAAACATAAATCCTATCCCGAATAAAAGTCCGCTTAACCCTTCTCGGTATAAAGCAATGAAAAACGCAATGAACACCAGCATAGATCCTACATCCGGAATAGCGAGTACTACGGCCGCAGGAATCCCTATGATAGCCAGAGTAGTCCATAGAGATTTTCTGTTTTTCAGATTAAAATCGGGTCCGGAAACATAGTTGGCAAGCATCAATGCTGTTCCTATCTTAGCAAACTCTACAGGCTGCATGGTAAAACTCCCAAATTTATACCAGTTCTTCTGCCCTAGAATTTCTTTACCAAAAGGAAAAAGCCCTATCAGCAGGAGAACCCCACCAATATAAATAATACCGGCCATATTCTCAAAGAATTTGCTTCTGCTAAAGAATATCATAAGCCCCACAAATACAGAAATACAGAAAAAAACCAACTGTTTTTCGCCCAATTTTTGGTCTACACTGTAAATATTGGCAATGGCAAAAATGCATAGCAGAAAATACAGTCCAAGTCCAAGTTTATCTATTCCTTCTGTCCACTTCATGGCTTCGCAGATTTGGTTTTTTTAGTTTCTTCGTCTATCTTTTTTTGTAGTTTCGCTTTCTGTTGCTTTACAAGCTCCAGGCTGTCCTGCATTCTTTTGCGCTTAATAGAGTCTGGCTTAGGATCTACATACCAGCCTTTACGTTTAAGGTCTGCTACCCATTGCCTTTTATACTCAGGCATAAAGCTTGCCCCGATCATTTTTTTATAGAGATTATCTCTCTTCAGATCACCGGTAATATATTTCTCAGCAATTACAGTACACGCCGGTCCTGCCCAGGTTGCCCCGAACCCAGCATGTTCCATTACGGCTACTACTACAATTTTAGGTTTATCAGCAGGAGCAATAAGTACAAAGATTGAGTTATCTTTTCCCTGTGGCACCTGTGCGGTACCTGTTTTGGCTAGCTGGGTAAAATCATTTGATTTTAAGCTTCTTGCCGTTCCTCTTAGAACCACCGCTTCCATACCTTTTAAAACAGGTTCAAAATGCTTAGGATCTACAAGGGTTTGATGTTTAACCTTGAATCTTTTATCAGGATTGGCTTTCCCATCAATTGCTTTTACAATATGCGGAGTATAATACCATCCTTTGTTGGCAATAGCAGCTACATAATTGGCCAACTGAATAGGGGTTACCAATACATCTCCCTGCCCCATTCCGTTATAAATGGCTCCAGTAGACATCTCATCCCAGTTTTTAAAATCAGTTCTCTTAGAACCGCTCGCTTTCATGATGGCTTTAAATCGCTTCTCATAAAAATCTCCGGAAGGAATTCTCCCTTTTGCCCCCACGGCAAAATCATTATTTAAAAACTCTCCTACTCCAAAGCTGCTCATTATCTTCTTCCATTCGTCAACACCTTTGGAAGGGTTTCCCGGATATTTTTTGATGATGGCAATAAATGCATAGGTGAAAAAACAGTTACTGGAAACCTGAATAGAAGGAATCAACGGATCGGCCCCACCATGCCCCTTAATTCTTTTACCTTTATAGAAAAACCCACCGCCACAAGGGAAAACGGTCTTTTCATCCATTACTCCCATCTGCATTGCAGCCAAAGCAGTTAATAATTTGAAAGTAGATCCCGGAGGATAACCTGCCTGTAAGGAACGATCGAATGTAGGTTTATTTTCGTAAAGTGTATCTTTTGATAAAGCGTATAAATTTTTTGATTTATTAGGTCCGGTGAAAAGATTAGGATCAATATCCGGTCCTGTTGCAGCTACCAATACTTCCCCATTATTAGGATCAATAGCTACAATAGCTCCATGTTTGTTAACGAGCATTTCTTCAGCAGTTCTCTGAAGATCATAATCAATAGTTAAGGTAATATCTTTCCCGGTAATAACATCTTTATCCAGAGATCCGTTTTTATAAGAACCAATATTTCGGAGTCTGATGTCTTTTTGGATATATTTCATCCCTTTTACTCCTCTGAGTTCTTTTTCGTAAGATTTTTCAACCCCTGTTTTTCCGATAAAGTCTCCCGGTAAGTAATAAATAGAATCTTTTTTAATGTCTCTTTCGTTTACCTCACTGGTATATCCCAAAAGATTTCCGGATGTAGAAACTTCGTACTGACGCTGAGGTCGCTGTACAATAGTAAATGCGGGATACTTAAAAATAATCTCCTGCACTCTTGCAATATCTTCTCTGCTGAGGTCCTTTATGAACGTCATTGGAGTCAGCTTGGAATAATATTTTTCTTTTTTAATGATATTGACTTTGTTGATGAAATCTTTTTTGCTGATCTTCATCAAGCTGCAGAAGCCTAATGTATCAAAATCAGGTTTCATTAATCCCTGGGTAAAAGAAATCTCATAAGCAGGCTGATTTCCTACCATGATTTTCCCATTTCTATCAAAAATCACCCCACGCTGCGGAATAACGTATTCAATTTTAATGGATGTATTGGCCGCATTCAGTGCGTAGCGGTCTGTAAACAACTGCAAATAAGCCAGCCTCGCTATAAAAATAAGAGCGATAACAACAAGGATGGAAAAGATTTTTAAATAACGTGTGTTCAAACTTTTTGTTTGATTTTAAATATTAATGCGTAAATAACTATAAATATAAATGAAATTACACTAGTCACCAACACATTAAACAATATTTCAAAAAACCTGCTAAACTTAAAGAACTCTATATACTGTACGAAAAGCTGATGCAGGAAAATACTTGAAAATAAAAACAGCAAAAACTGCGCCCATTGTAAGGACTGAAAAGAGAAAAAGTCTGTGGAAGTATCCGTGGAAGTCCTGAATATCAATGTTCTATAATAAGCTATCAGGGTGGTAGCAAATGCATTGATTCCCCAGGAATAGTGGAATCCATCTATAGCCAACCCAATTAAAAAGCTTAGTGCCAGGAACTGAAATTTATTTCTGAAAAAAGGATAGAACATGACAAATACGGGATACAGTACCGGAGTATATTTTCCGAACAACGTAATCCTGTTCAATACAAATATCTGTAATGCAACCAGGAAGATCATGATCAATATGTCTGTAAATAAAGTTCTGCTAATCATTTTCTTTTTTTATTACAGCCTGCATAGTATCCTGAATCTTCTGCACTTCGGCCTTTTTAAGATTCTTTACTACAAACACTTTATTTAACGCTCCCATTTTTTCACTCAGCTCAACTGAGATATCCCAGAAGCCTGTTTTATTATCTACCGAATAACCGGCAATAGTACCGATCATAACCCCTTTAGGGAAGATGGCAGATTTTCCGTCTGTTACTACGGTATCACCTACTTTTAAAGCAACGTATTTTGGAATATCGGCAAGATGCATCACTCGTGAATTATCCCCATTCCATGTTAACGTTCCAAAATATCCGGAATTTTTAAGTGCCGCATTGATTCTGATCCTGTTTACACTTAGTACAGACTGAACCAATGCATAGCTATCAGTAGAATTGATAACGATTCCCGCAATACCTCTTGGTGCCATTACCCCCATTTGTGGGAAAACACCGTCTCTGCGGCCGCGGTTGATTGTAAAGTAATTATTTCTTCGGTTGATGCTGTTGAAAACAATTTCACCATCAACAAAAGTATAGATTTGACCCCCTCCTATGGTATCATGAACTTTTTTGAAAACAGGATTTTTACCTCCTTCTTTTCCGTAAAGTTCAGTCATAAGGGCTTTATTCTGAATCACAAGATCTTCGTTGATCTGTTTAAGTTTCAGATAAGTAACTCCTTCATCAATATATCCGGAAACCCACGAATTCAGCGCAGCCGTCTGGCCCGCTATCCAGGATCTCTGCATGGCATTTCTAGAGAATATCAAAACCAGAGCAATAATTTGCAGGAATATAAAGAAGACGAAAAGAGTGTTCTTCGAAAATAATCTCAGCAAAAATCCCATTCAGATATATAGTCGTAAAAAGTTAAAATTATTTAATTAAGAAATTGAACTTATCCATATTCTTAAGGGCAATACCAGTTCCGCGAACAACAGCTCTTAACGGATCTTCAGCAACAAATACAGGAAGACCTGTTTTTTTGTGAATTCTATCCGCAAGACCTCTTAGTAACGCTCCTCCTCCAGCAAGATAAATACCTGTTTTGTAAATATCAGCAGCCAATTCCGGTGGAGTAAGAGAAAGGGTTTCCATTACAGCATCTTCAATTCTGATAATAGACTTGTCTAATGCACGTGCAATTTCCTTATATCCAACCATAATTTCTTTAGGTTTTCCTGTAATAAGGTCTCTACCCTGTACCGGGATATCTTCAATGTCTACATCAAGATCCTCTACTGCAGATCCTACTTCAATTTTAATTCTCTCAGCAGTTCTTTCTCCAATGTAAAGGTTATGGTGAGTTCTTAAGTAATATGCAATATCATTGGTAAATACGTCACCTGCAATCTTCACAGATTTATCACATACGATACCTCCTAAAGCTACTACTGCAATTTCTGTAGTACCTCCACCTATATCAATGATCATGTTCCCCTCAGGTTTTTGTACGTCGATCCCCACCCCAATTGCTGCTGCCATTGGCTCATAGATCAACCTTACTTCTTTTGCGTTTACTTTTTGAGCAGAATCTCTTACCGCTCTCTTTTCAACTTCAGTAATACCAGAAGGAATACAGATTACAATTCTTAATGCAGGCTGTATGAATTTACCCTTGATTCCAGGAATTTTTTTGATAAACTCCTTGATCATATGTTCAGAAGCGTGGAAATCAGCAATAACCCCATCCTTCAAAGGACGAATTGTTTTGATATCCTCATGAGTTTTACCCTGCATATGTTTAGCCTGTTCACCAACAGCAATGGGTTTACCCGTAGAACGTTCAATTGCTACAATTGACGGCTGATCTATAACAATCTTATTATTATGGATGATAAGGGTATTAGCTGTTCCCAGGTCTATCGCAATTTCTTGCGTAAACATATCAAATAAACTCATATATTTCTTCTGATTTTAAGTTTACAAAGATATAAATTTAACACTACTAAAGAAATTTCACACCAACATAATTTGGTTAAAATTTTATTAAAATTTATAATTCTTTATTAACTTTTACTTTAGATGTTTACAGACTTTGAGTTAAACTAAAATTAACAGGGGAAATTATGGGTGAAAAATGAGTAAAAAGCCGGTTTGAAAATCGCTAAATTTGCCCATTACAATAAATTCCGGATGGTCTCTATAGTTTTTTACGATAATTATCATATACACTATCAGAGGCTGGTTAATTAAAAAAAGCGTAAATTTGCGACTGCTTATGTTACAGTATTCCAACATCCATCAAACATCGAATTTTGCCGTGCTTTCCATAAGCTACGAAAAGGCCGATGTAGAAACGAGAGGAAAGTTTGCATTCTTTGATGAGAACATCAAAAACTTCGTTTCCCAGGTCCATCAGGAAGATCTTGGTGATGCTTTTGTGGTTTCTACATGTAACAGGACTGAGATTTATACCACTTCATCCAATTATCTTTTAGTGGCTGAAGAATACTGCAAAACAATTGGAGTACATCTTACGGATTTCCTTCAGTTTGCCAATATTCTTACAAAGGAAGAGGCTTTAATACACCTTTTCAGAGTTGCCGCCGGACTTGAGAGTCAGATTATTGGAGATTTTGAAATTATCGGTCAGATCAAAAAAGCGTATACCCGTTTTAAAAAAGAAAGACAGAATTCCAATCCTTATCTGGAAAGAGCAATCAATGCTGCTATTCAGATTTCGAAAAGAATAAAAAATGAAACAGGAATCTCCAACGGAGCGGCTTCTGTATCTTATGCTGCCGTTCACTATATTTTAAACAACCAAAAGAGGATCAATGAAAAAAACATTCTTCTTTTAGGGGTGGGTGAAATTGGGCAGAATACTGTTGAGAATTTAGTAAAACACGTTTACCAGCCTAAAATAAAAATAGCCAACCGAACTCAGGAAAAAGCTGAAAAGATTTCTGAGAAATATAATATTCCCCATGTTGATTATTCTGATGTGGACAAGGAATTAAAGGAAACGGATATTCTCATTGTGGCAACCGGAGCAAAGCATCCTATTATCAACCAGTCTCATTTTCCGAACGGAAAGGAAACATTGGTAATCGATCTTTCTATTCCGCATAACGTTGAAAAAAATGTGACTGAAAATAAAAATGTAACATTAATAGACGTTGATGAGCTTTCAAAACAAATCCAGGAAACTATTCAGCAACGGGAAAAAGAGATTCCAAAAGCAGAAAAGATTATCAAGGAGCTGATGAAAGACTTCATTGAATGGGAGAAAAAGAGAAAGCTGGCTCCCAATATTCATCATTTCAAAGCCGTTTTAAAGAATATGGAACGCAATGAGATGCATAATTTTTATAAAAAGAATAAATACATAAACATCACGGACATGGAACTTTCTGATAAAATGATCCAGAAAATTACCAACCGTTTTGCAAAATATATCATCGATAACCCTTTAAAAGCCGAAGAAATTAGTAAATTAATGCACGAAATATTAGTTGAACAACCAAACAACGAATTCAATGAAAAGCATTAGAATTGGAACCAGAAATTCCGCACTTGCACTTTGGCAGGCTAGAGAGGTTGCGAGGCACCTTCAGAACCTCAATTATTTAACAGAAATTGTTCCTATTGTCTCTTCAGGCGATAAGAATCTTAATCAACCACTATATTCTTTAGGAATTACAGGAGTTTTCACAAGAGATCTCGACATTGCCTTACTGAATGACGAAATTGATATTGCCGTACATTCTTTAAAAGATGTTCCTACCCAGTTACCTCAAAATATTGAGATGATTAGCTATCTGGAAAGGGATTATCCTCAGGACATCCTGATCAGAAAGGAATCTTCCAGAAACAAAGAATTCCATGAGCTTAAACTGGCTACAAGCAGCTTAAGAAGAAGAGCATTCTGGCTAAAGCATTATCCTGAGACTGAGTTTTCGGATATCCGTGGAAACATCCAGACGCGTCTTCAAAAACTTGAAGATGGAAATTTTGATGCTACCCTACTATCTCTGGCAGGGATCAAAAGAATGAAAATGGAAATTGATTATGAAATGCTTCCATTAATGATTCCAGCACCATCACAAGGTGTTATTGCTGTAGCCGGACATTCTGACAAACCTGAGATCAACGAAATATTAAAACAGATCAATCATGCACCCACTCAAATCTGTGTAGAAATTGAAAGAAATTTCTTAAGCACTTTGGAAGGAGGCTGTACTGCACCAATTGGTGCTTTTGCAGAAATCATCGGTGATCAGATCCGTTTCAAAGCTGCACTTTGTTCTCTGGATGGTAAAAACTGTATTGCTGTTGATGAAAATTTCGAATACAACACCACAGAAAATTTCGGAGAAAAGTATGCGAAAGTAGTTCTTGAAAACGGTGGAAAAGAATTGATGGCAGAAATCAAAAGCCAGATCTAAGATTATTTCAAAGTATAAATTGTAGATTTATATTTTACCTCCCCTCCTTTTTCAGTTTCAAACGTAAAGACATGAAAATCTTATTTACCAAAAATATAGACCAAGCGATTATATCCAAGAAATTAGGAGAGGATATCTCGGTTGATTGTATTGAGGTCATTAAGACACAGCCTCTAAAAGTCTCACCTTTTGATCTGAAAAATTATTCATTGATCTTCACCAGCGTCAATGGAGTATCTTCATTTTTCGAAAACGGCTTTAAACCAAACGAAGATTTTACTGCGAAAAATTACAATAAGATCTACTGTGTGGGTGAAAAAACAAAGAAAGAACTAAGAAAACATGGCTTCGGAACTTTTAAAGTACTTAGAAATGCAGAAGTCCTTTCCGGATTTATCATTGGAAAATGCCAGCACGAACAATTCCTTCACTTCTGTGGCAATCTTGCTATTAATGTTTTGGATAAGGATCTACCGCTTCAAAACATTAAGTATAAAAAGGTCACCGTATATAACACAGAGGAAATCAATCCTTTAATAACTGAAAAATATCATGCTGCAGTATTTTTTAGTCCGAGCGGAGTTCGTAGTTTTGCAAAGCAAAATTCTCTGGAGAATATGAATCTTTTTTCGATTGGAGAAACCACTTCCGGAGAACTGAGAAACTATACCCAGGGAAAGATCTTCACCTCTGAAAGTAATGATCTGGTATCAGTTTTGGATATGATAGTGAAATTTTATAAAAACAAACAAATATGAAAAATTTAGTAATTTTATTGACCGCGTTATTTATTACTTTTTCCTGTACACAGCAAAAAGCAAATCAAACCGCTAAAGTTCCCTACACTGAAGCAAAAAATTATTTTGTAAAAAACACTTACAAAACGAATGCTGTGACCTCCAAAAAAATCACCTCTCAACAGGAATTTGATGACATTTTCGGAATGGCAACAACTATGGGAAAGGATGGTAAGCCAACCAGCATTGATTTTTCTAAGAATTATGTCATTGCACTAATCGGAGTTGAAACCAATAAACCGACTGACTTTTTAATTAAAAATCTGGTTAGAGAGAAAGACGATATTATACTTTCTTACGCTATAAAAGAAGAGGGTACAGAAAACTCTTATACAATATTACCTACTAAAATACTTATTGTCAGCAAGCAATATGATGGCAATATCATTTCAAATAAACTATGATTAAAAACGACCTATATTTAAAAGCACTTCGCGGAGAAACCGTTGAAAGACCTCCTGTCTGGATGATGAGGCAGGCTGGAAGATATCTGCCGGAATTCATTGCTCTGAGAGACCAATATGATTTCTTTACAAGATGTCAGACCCCTGAACTTGCTGCTGAAATTACATTACAGCCTATCCGTCGATTTCCTTTGGATGCCGCGATCCTGTTTTCGGATATTCTGGTAGTTCCTCAGGCAATGGGAATTGATTTCAAGATGAAAGAATCTGTTGGACCATGGTTGGATACTCCGATCAGAACAATGGAACAGGTTCAGAATATTGAGACTCCGGATGTGAATGATACATTAGGTTATGTTTTTGATGCTATTGAACTTACCCTTCAGAAATTAGACAATGCAATTCCATTGATTGGTTTTGCGGGTTCTCCATGGACCATTCTTTGTTATTGTGTAGAAGGAAAAGGCAGTAAGGCATTTGATATTGCAAAATCATTCTGCTTCCAGCAGCCTGAAGCAGCTCATCTATTACTTCAGAAAATTACAGATACTACGATTGCTTATCTGAAAAGAAAAGTAGAAAAAGGAGTTTCTGCGGTACAGATATTTGATTCATGGGGAGGAATGCTTTCTCCTACTGATTATCAGGAATTCTCATGGCAATACATCAATCAGATCGTTGAGGCATTAAGTCCACTTACCCATGTGGTTGTATTTGGAAAGGGATGCTGGTTTGCACTGGAAGACATGACCATGTCTAAAGCTTCTGCTCTTGGTGTTGACTGGACTATTAAGCCGGAATTTGCAAGAACACTTACCAATCATACGATGACACTACAGGGGAACTTTGATCCTGCAAGGCTTCACTCAACTCCTGAAACCATCAAAAAAATGGTAACCGAGATGATCAACCGTTTTGGAAAAGACAGGTATATTGCTAATCTAGGACATGGAATTTTACCTAACGTTCCTGTAGAAAATGCAGAAGCATTCATCAGAGCGGTAGTAGACTGGAAACCTACGCTTTAATCCGGATTAATATCCGTATAGAATATAATAAAAGCCCTGTCATTTAGTGACAGGGCTTTTTATGTATATCGTATTGATTCATTTAACTCAACATTCGTTGTGCTTTCTTTACTCCTTCTACCAAAATATCAATTTCTTCAAAAGTATTATACACAGCGAAACTGGCTCTTACAGTTCCTGCAATATTAAAGAAGTTCATAATAGGCTGTGTACAATGGTGTCCTGTTCTTACAGCAATTCCCATTTTATCCAGGATCATTCCCACATCGGAAGAAATCCCTACTCCTTCCAGGTTAAAAGAAACAACACCTGTTCTCTTAGCCTTTTCACCATAAATTTTAATGCCTCCAATTTCTAAAAGCTGTCTCTGAGCATATTCCAATAATGCATTTTCATGATTCTGAATGTTTTCATGCCCTACTTTGTTCATAAAATCCACCGCAGCTCCTAAAGCAATATTTCCTCCTACATTTGGCGTTCCTGCCTCGTATTTAAACGGAAGACCTGCATAGGTAGTTCCTTCAAAAGAACAAGTAGCAATCATCTCTCCTCCTCCATGAAATGGCGGCAAAGCTTCCAATATTTCACGTTTTCCGTATAAAACACCTGTTCCCATCGGAGCATACATTTTGTGGCCGGAAAACACAAAGAAATCGCAATCCATTTTCTGAACATCTATATTGAAGTGGGGAGCAGACTGAGCCCCGTCAATAACAACATAGGCATCCGTATTTTTTCTCGTTTTTGATATGATTTCTTCAATAGGATTGACAATTCCCAACGCATTGGAAACCTGGTTTACAGAAACCACTTTAGTTTTTTCACTTAGGAATTGATCAAATTGATCCATCTGAAGAATCCCGTTTTCATCAATCGGAATAACACGAAGTTTTGCTCCGGTTCTTTCACAAAGCATTTGCCAAGGAACAATATTGGAATGGTGCTCCAGATAGGAAATAATAATCTCATCATCTTTTTTTAATTTTTGAGTTAAAATATAAGCGATGAGGTTTAACCCTTCTGTAGTTCCTTTTGTGAAAATAACTTCAAAATCATGTTCAGCATTAATGAATTTCTGAATCTTTCTTCTTGAAAGCTCCATTTCTTCTGTAGCTAGCTGGCTTAATGTGTGAATTCCTCTGTGAACATTAGCATTAAGTTCTGTATAATATGCATGACAGACTTCCAACACCGAATTTGGTTTTTGAGATGTAGCTGCATTATCCAAATAAACCAATGGTTTACCGTTCACTTCCCTGCCCAATATAGAAAACTGGTCTCTTATTTCCTGAATGTCAAACATTTATTTACATTTTAAATTAAAACGTCCTTATTTAGAACACTTCAAATTTACGGCTTTTTTTCCGAAAGGATACATTGGATTGAAGCCTGATTCTTGTCAGTTAATAGAAATATTCAATGGATAAGATTGAAACCGGAACTAGCAGCCAGATTCATTGACCTATTGTCTTTCCTGAATCCTTACCCCAAATAAAAAACCTGCCAAATACATTGACAGGTTCTTATATTGTTTAAATAAGCAATTCTTATTCTGCAGATTTCTCTTCTGTTGTTGGAACATCAGGAGATTGAGTAGCCACTTCTGCAGCTTCTTCTTCATCTTCATCATCTTCTGCTGCTGCACCTCCTTTCATTGCATTTCTAGACATCTTAACAGCTACTACAACTGCATTGTCCGGGTGCATGAAAGTATATCCTTCAGCTTTGATACCTCCGATGTAAAGTTTGTTACCAATTCTTAATGGAGTAACATCTACAACTACTTCGTCTGGCAAGTTAGCAGGAATAGCTTTTACTTTCAATTTTCTGAAAGACTGACGTAAAACACCACCAGCAACAACACCTTTTGAACGTCCAGTAATTCTTACAGGAACCTCCATAACAACTGGCTTATCGTCAGCTAATTGATAGAAGTCTGCGTGAAGAATTTTGTCTGTAATTGGGTGAAACTGAATATCTTGAAGAACTGCTGGAATTGTTTGACCATCAACTTCAATAGATACCGTGTGTGCTTCAGGAGTGTATACTAATCCTTTGAAAGCTCTCTCTTCAGCAGAGAAGTTCAAAGGTGCACCACCTCCATAAACAACACAAGGAACTAATTCAGCATCACGTAAAGCTTTTGTAGACTTTTTGCCCACGCTTTCTCTTTTTGTACCTTGAATTGTAATAGATTTCATTTATAAAAAATTTAAAAAATTATTTTAGTTTTAATTTGTAATTTGCTAAAAATCAATTAAATAACAAATTTGCTGCTAATTGATCTATGCTCATGAACCATCGTCATAACGTCTGCAAATAACGGGGCGCAAGATAGCACTTTTATTTTAGTTGACAAATTATTTTTAACAGGAATTGAGTCAGTTACAATAACTTCCATTATTTTAGAATTCTCAATATTCTCGTAAGCCTTACCTGAAAGCACTCCGTGAGTAGCCATCGCTCTTACCGTTTTTGCTCCTTTTTCAATCAAGATGTCTGCAGCTTTACAAAGCGTTCCCGCAGTATCAATCATATCATCAATAAGGATTACGTTTTTACCGGTCACATCTCCGATAAGGAACATTTCTTCAATAACGTTTGCTTTCTTTCTTTCCTTATAAGCGATTACTACTTCTGCCCCTAGGTGACCCGCGTAGTTTTTAGCTCTTTTCGCACCTCCCATATCCGGAGAAGCGATGGTAAGATTATCAAGATTTAAAGACCTGATATAATCTACGAAAATAGTAGAAGCATAAAGGTGATCCACCGGAATCTCGAAGAATCCCTGAATCTGATCTGCGTGAAGATCCATTGTCATCACTCTTGTTGCTCCTGCTGCAGTAAGAAGGTTAGCAACTAACTTAGCACCGATCGGCGCTCTTGGTTTGTCTTTTCTGTCCTGTCTCGCAAGTCCGAAATAAGGAATTACAACAGTAATGCTCTTTGCAGAAGCTCTTTTTGCTGCATCAATCATCAGGAGAAGTTCCAAAAGATTGTCTGCAGGTGGAAACGTAGATCCTATTAAGAAAACTCTTCCTCCTCTTACAGATTCGTCTAAAACAGGCTCAAATTCCCCGTCGCTAAACTCCTGAAAGTTGATTTTCCCTAATTCTTTCCCATAATGCTGGGCAATTTTCTCTGCCAAGTCCCTGCTGGTTCTTGTACAAAATAGATAACTTAACTGATCGGCCATTTTTACTTTTTAAAAGATTTTGCAAATTTAAAAAAAAACCACAAGAATTACTCCTGTGGTCTCTAAGTTTTTATTTTATCAATTATTATGGGAATTTAACACCAGAATATTTGTTTGGATCTACCTGTGGTAATGTAGATCTGTATTTTGCATTTATAGATTTAATAAACTCGTTGGCAATGACACCATATCCTCGTCCTGTAAGGTGAACACCATCAAGAGAGAAAGCCCCTCCTGTCACAAACTTCGCTGTATATTTCACTCCGTCAAATGAAATTCCCGATTGACCGTTCAATTCAGTCATTTTAGCATTTGCATCTACAAAAGCCAATCCATAAGAGTCAGCCAGTGATTTAATCGAAGCATTATAAGCATCTGTTGCCGTTTTTACATAACCAGCCTCTGTTTTTGTCAATACATGTTGGTTCTGTAAAGGATAAGAAATTCCATACACATTTACCGGAGCTGGCACACCAGGTGCGGTAGTATTAATCACAGAACTTGTAGTAAGCAGGATATAATCATTTGGAGTAGCTTGTCTTGCCTGTCCAAAGATTTGTCCGAAAGCACCAGCCATCACCGGTCCTAAAGAAGGAGTTAAAGCTGCTGTAAGCTGAGCTGATAAATCCGCAAGGGCTACATCTTTAATTAAAACAGGATTGGAAGCAGTAGTAGAAAGAAGATTAATTCTATCTCCCGCACCAAAAGCCGTAAGCGCTTGCTTTAAAGGACCATATAAACTCGCATTAAGAGTTGCCAGGTTAGCCCCTAAAGCAGCCGGTGTCAAAGGATTGTAAGGAACTGTCGTAAAGAAAGGCACAGTAGTAACATAAGGAATGTTTGCAATAACCCCCTTAGTGGTCCCTACACTTTTAAGACCGTCCAAAACTCCTTTAATAGAACCCGCCACTACTGCCGGATCAGAAATATCATTTGATCTGTATGTAGCCGGGTTAGTATTTCCTGTCTGAACTGTAGCAGTAGTATATGTTGTAACTCCACCTGCAGTCTGAGAGTTTGTTCCTCCATTGGTAGCATAGGATAACACATCATTATTTCCTATCCAAAGAGAGAAGAATGTTGCTTTCTGAGCCATAGCATCAGCCAAAACACTTGTTGTGGCAGAAGAAGCAAATCTTACAAAATAAGGGTTAGCAGTTCCAAGTGGAAGACCCGCCTGGCTACCATATCCAGGTGCAACCAGATGGAATGACTTCGCACCCGGCACCCCCATATTATTATAAGAACTGCCAGCAGGCAAAAGATCCAATGCCGCTGCCGGAGCACTTGGTACCGGAGCCGGGGATCCATTAACAATCTGAAGGTTTAATTTCCCAGGAAAACCAGGAAGGTTGTTAAATCCTCCTACATCATTAGGCATTAGAGGCTGTTTGAAATCTCCTCCACCCGCAAGTCTCATCTGTCCGGCAATCATACTCGGATAGGACTCATTCTGCCCACTACTGTATAAAGCACCGTCACGATATCCGGAAGTAAGAGAGTTTCCTAAAGAAATATATTTTGAAAAATCTGCGTCTCCTTTCGTTACAGGAATATCTTTCACATCTGCATCGAAATCTGTATTACAGCTCGTTACAGTGAAAAGAAGTGCAGAGACAGCAATTGTTGATATTATAATTTTTTTCATAGTCATTTAATTAAAAAGGATTATAAGATAAGCCTAGACCGAAGTAGAACGCTTTAGCTTTCGCCTGTCCGTAAAGCCCAAGAGCAGAGTTATTTACATCCCTAGCCTGAGGCATTGCATATCCTCCAGCAATATCAATCCCAAATTCTTTCAATTTGAATCCAACCCCACCAGTCACTACATAAGTATTAAATGAAGGCGTTTCAGGAATAAAGTTTTCATTGGAATAAGGAGATTCATCATAATAAGCCCCCAAACGTCCGTAAATCATATTCGTGAATGCATATTGAGTACCTAATCTGAATGTCTTGGAGTTTCTGAAATTCTTAGGATTTACAAGAACTGTCGGATCTGATGGATTGTTTGTTGCAAGAGGTGCATTGTCGAAATCCAATACCAGTTTACTATATCTTTCCCATCCATGGTAGTTAAAGTCTGCAGAAACCTGCCATTTCGGAGTAACCTTATAAGTTAAACCAATGGTATATTCTTCAACCAATGGAAGAGTTGCTGAAAATCCGTCTTGTCCTGCTCCATTTAATTTTAACAGCGAGTAAGGAGATTGTGTAGGGAACTTGAATGTAGCTGTTCCGTTTTTAGCCTTCATGTCTATTGCTGAACGGTATGCAATACTTACATCCAACTTAGGGTCAGGTCTGAAATAGAAACCGAATCCATATCCGTGTCCACTGGCTTTTTCATCATTGATGTTAACCTGTCCATTAAATTGTGTTACAGCTTTATCCCAGTCTACCTTTCCTCTTGCATAAATATAACTAGCACCAAAAGACAACCAAGGAGCCAGCTTCACAGAAACCATAGGCTGAAAATAAAAACTCTTCAGTTCCATTTTCTGTACCAATTCTTTTCCTTCCCAATTTTCCGGCCATTGAACAGTACTTCCAAAAGGTGTGGAAAAACTGAAACCTACGGATAGATTTTCTATGGGTCTATAAGTAATCGCTGCGTAGATAGGTGTTCCCAGAGGATTATCTGTTTCTGTGCTTTGTAAAGTATTTAAGTTTTGAAAAGTAACTTTATTACTTGCACCAAACCCTCCAGCCACTACACTCAGTTTGGAAGGGATAAATGACATACCCGCCGGGTTAAAGAATGTCACACTCGCGTCTTCGGCATGAGCACTAGTATGCGCCATTGCCAACTGTTTCACCCCCTGCAAAGAAACTCTGAAGCCCCCTGCGTAAGATAAAACCCCCGCCAATAAAGCAGTTGATACTAATATTTTTTTCATAGACTATTATTATATAACCCAAATATAAAGTTATTTTGAATACGTCTGTTAATATTTCCCAATATTTTAAACAATATACCTAAAGAAAATTATGTTTAAAATAACACTTTGAATAAAATAAACTATAAAATCATTGTTTTTAAACACTTAAGAGCATATAAAAACACATTCATTTATTTTGTTTAACATTAAACAACAAGGTTATTGAATATTTAAATATTTTAGAATTGCATAAAGATAAAAATACATAAATTTGCAAGATTATAAATAATAGTAATATGAGTTGTGGATGCAAAACATCCGGCGATTCTGCACATTCTTGCGGTCCCAAGAAGACTGCGAGTGGTTGTGAAAATGTAAATACCTGCGGGAATAGTTATAAATTAAGTGTTTTTGACTGGCTTTCTAACATCAACAATCCAGCACCTAACAGGTGTGATTTTGTAGAAGTTAGGTTTAAAAATGACAGGAAATCTTTTTATAAAAATGTAAATAATATCCCTTTACATATTGGTAGCGTAGTTACAGTAGAATCAAGCCCGGGACACGATGTAGGTGTTGTAAGCCTTACCGGAGAATTAGTGAAAATTCAGATGAAAAAGAAAAAATCATCTGAAGAATCAGCACTAAAAATATACAGACAAGCCAACCAAAAAGATCTTGAGGTATGGCAGGAAGCAAGAAAAAAAGAAGATGCAGTAAAACTTGAAGCAAGAAAAATTGCCCACAGATTAGGACTTGAAATGAAAGTCACGGATGTGGAATATCAAGGTGATTCTTCAAAAATTACATTTTATTATACCGCTGATACCCGAGTGGATTTCAGACAGTTGATAAAAGAATACGCCGGCTCTTTCAGAACAAAGATCGACATGAAACAGATCGGTTTCAGACAGGAAGCGGCAAAAGTAGGAGGTATAGGTTCTTGTGGGCGTGAGCTTTGCTGTTCAACCTGGCTAACCGACTTCAGATCTGTAAACACCAATGTAGCAAGATATCAGCAGCTGAGTATCAACCCTCAAAAGCTAGCTGGACAATGCGGAAAGCTTAAATGCTGCCTGAACTACGAACTGGACAGTTATCTGGATGCATTAAGCAATTTCCCATCTTCTTCAACCGTTTTGGAAACAGAAAAAGGAAGAGCATTCTGTATTAAAATAGATGTCTTCAAAAAGAAAATGTGGTTTGCCTATGTAGACAGTTCTATTGCCTGGTATGATTTTGATATTGATCTTGTAAAAAAATTAATTTCAAAGAACAAAAGAGGCGAAAGAACGCTTCCTCTGGAAGATTTAAAACAACCTGACTCTCCTCTTCAAAGCATTGACCTTATTCAGGAAAACAATGTAGACCGTTTCGAAAAGAAAAACAGAGGAAACAGAAACAGAAATAACCAGAATAAGCCAAACAACCCTCAGCAGGGACAAGGACAAGGACAGAAGAGAAACAGACCGGAAAGACAGGACAGACCGGAAAGATCTGAAAAGCCTGAAAATCCAAATGCTCAATCTGGAAATCAGCAGCCTAAACAACAAAAGCCTAATCCACAACAAAAACGTCCTGTGGAAAAGACAGAAAATAGCGCTGACTCTGAGAATAAGCCACAAACCAACCCTAATAAGAAGAAATTTAAAAAGAAATATCCTCCAAAAAAAGATAAAGATGCGTAACATTTTAGGATTATTTTCCCTTATCCTTTTCTTTAGCTGTACTTCTTCTTCAGGAGAAGATGTCATGATGAATTCCGTTGATAACAAATGGAATAAGAAAAGTGAGCAAAAATTTAATCTTGAAATTTCAGATCCGCAGAATCCTAAAAATATTATATTTGTTGTAAGGAATAATAACGATTATCCTTACAGCAATATAAGGTTCATTGTCAATTTCACCAATCTCCAGAACAAAAAAAAGGAAACCGACACCTTGAATTATGTTTTGGCAAAACCCAATGGGGAATGGCTTGGTACAGGCTTTGGTGATACAAAGGAAACGTTGTTTCAGTATAAATTGAATTATAAATTTCCAGGAAAAGGAAAATATGAAATCGGGCTGACTCAGGCTATGAGGAACGACAACCTTCCGGGAATTGAAGATATTGGGGTAAAATTAGAAACGGCTAAACCGTAATCATAAATGGAAGAAAACAGAAAAAATACAGGAAATAAAGGGAAAACTTTCCCTCTGCCTCCCAAGCAAAAGAAAAATACCTCTTGGAAAAAATGGGTTTCATTTATTTGGATTGGGCTCATTGCAGTAGTATTAGGAATTTCAGGCCTTTTCTTCGCTGTTTCTCAAGGTTTCCTTGGAGAAATGCCGGATGTAAAAGAACTTGAAAATCCGGATATCTTTGTCGCTTCTGAAATCATCTCTTCAGATGGCGTTACTCTGGGTAAGTTTGAAAAAGAAAAAACGCAGCCTATTGTTTACAAAGATCTTCCTCCCTATCTTATTTATGCATTACAAGCTAAAGAAGATGAACGTTTTAAAGAACATTCAGGAATTGACCTATACTCTATTGCCAGAGCCGTTGCATACGGAGGGGGACGAGGAGGAGGTTCTACCATTACCCAACAGCTGGCAAAGCTCCTTTTCACGGGAACAGCTTCTCAAAACAAAGTAGAAAGAGCTTTCCAAAAGCTTAAAGAATGGGTAGTGGCAGTAAGTCTTGAAAAGAGATATACAAAGGAAGAAATCATCACCCTTTATTTCAACAAATTCGATTTCCTTTTCAATGCAAACGGTGTTGAAATGGCTTCCAGGGTCTATTTTAATAAAAAAACCTCGGAGCTTACACTGCCTGAAGCGGCAACTTTTGTAGCCATGCTTGAAAACCCAAGAAAAAACAATCCTTACCGATACCCTGAAAAGGCAAAGGAAAGAAGGAATGTTGTATTGGATCAAATGCAGAAAACCGGATATATTGATGCTGCTACGTATGAAAAAGCAATCAATACTCCTGTGGAAGTAGACTTCCACCCTATTAAAAGCATCACTGACGGATATTCCGCGTATTATAAGTTTTACCTGAGAAAGGAAATTGACAAATACCTGGCAGGATATGAAAAAGAAACCGGCAAAAAACTAAACCTCTATAAAGACGGTTTAAAAATATATGTTACTCTTGATTCTAAAATGCAGAAGTATGCCGAAGAATCAATCAAAGAACACTTAACAGATCTTCAAAAGAGATTTGACGCTGAACAAAGAGGCAGAAAAAACAGACCATTCTACTATCTTACAGATAAACAGATCAGCCAGGTAATGCTTCAGGCCATGAAAAGAACCGGCCGATATAAGCTGTTAAAAGCTGATGGTATGCCTGAAGATTCTATTATGATGGAGTTTAAAAAACCTATCAAAACATCCCGATTTACATGGAGTGGAGAGGAAGAAGTGGAAATGTCACCTTGGGATTCTATCAGATACCACAAGCAGATTGCACAGGCTGGACTAATGTCTATGGTTCCCGGAACCGGAGAAATCAAAGCCTGGGTAGGAGGTATCGATTGGCAGCACTTCCAATATGACCACATCAAACAAGGTAAGAGACAGGTAGGATCTACCTTCAAGCCTTTCGTATATGCTACAGCGATCATGAAACTTGGAATGACCCCTTGTTCAACAGTTTCCAACGGAACTTATGATCACAATGGATGGCATGTACCGGGAAGAGGAGGAATGCTTACTTTAAAAGACGGTTTAGCACACTCTCAAAACCCGATTGCAGCAAGACTTATTGAGATGACGGGCGTAGACGCAGTAATCCAGACCGCTAGAGATCTTGGAGTAACGGAAGACATCCCAAGAAACAATACAATTGCCCTTGGTTCATCAGATATTACCATCTATGAAATGCTAGGTGCTTACAGTACTTTTGCCAATTATGGAAATCACAACAAACCGGAAATGATCTGGAGAATTGAAGATGCCAACGGAAGAGTAATCAAAGAAGTAAATGTTGAGCCAAAAGAAGTCATGAACCCATTATACGCTTACACCATGATTGAATTGATGAAAGGTGTTGCACAGTACGGAACAGCTTCAGGAGAACTGGGAAGAAGAGGGATTTCAAAAGGTGTAGAGATTGCAGCCAAAACAGGTACCACACAGAACAACTCTGATGGATGGTTTATGGGGATTACTCCTAAGCTAGCAACCGGAGCATGGGTTGGATGGGAGGACAGAGCAACTCACTTCTTTGGAACCGGTGAAGGACAGGGTGCTAGAATGGCATTACCAATTTGGGCTATCTATATGAAAAAGGTATGGGCAGATAAAACCCTGGGAGTATCACCGGATGATAAGTTCATTAAACCTTCAGACTGGAAAGACGGTTGCTCAAACCTTAAGGGCTTAAGCGGAGGTTATGGAGACGATGGAAGTCTTCAAACCATCGACGAAATTAAAAACCCTAGAGCAGCAGACCCTACCCCTAAGAAAACTACAGAAAAGAAAGAGGAAAACATCAATGAGAATCTTCACTCTAACGATGAGGTAGATTTTAATAAATAAATTCTCTTTTAGAAATACACAAGACCTTTCAATAATTTGAAAGGTCTTTTCTTTTATAATTAATACCTTTGAGGTATGAATATCGAACGTATCAGACAGCCTTTCATCAAGAAATTTCCAGGAGATTTTTCCGGTAACCTTATACAGAGAAATACTCCCAAGGTTTTATTTGCTACCATTAGCCCTGCAGGATTTGATCAGCCTAAATTAATAGCCTTCAACAAAACGCTTTCAGAAGAAATAGGACTAGGAGCTTTTGAAGAAAAAGATCTGGATTTTCTGGTTGGAAACAGACTTCCCGAAAACATTCAAACCTATGCCACAGCTTATGCCGGCCATCAGTTTGGAAACTGGGCAGGACAGCTTGGAGACGGAAGAGCGATTCTAGCCGGAGAAATTGAAAATAACTTAGGCAAAAAAACAGAACTGCAATGGAAAGGAGCTGGTGCAACCCCTTACTCGCGACATGCAGACGGAAGAGCCGTATTAAGATCTTCTGTACGGGAATATCTGATGAGTGAAGCAATGTATCATCTGGGAGTTCCTACTACAAGAGCCTTAAGTCTTGCTTTTACAGGAGAAGACGTGGTTCGTGATATGATGTATAACGGAAATCCTCAACTGGAAAAAGGAGCCGTGGTCATACGAACCGCTGAAAGCTTTCTCCGTTTTGGACATTTTGAGCTCATGTCTGCCCAAGGGGAATATAAAACCTTACAGGAACTGGTAGATTTTACCATTGAGAATTATTTTCCTGAAGTGACTTCGTCAGGCACACAGAGATATAAAGATTTTTTTGAAAACGTCTGTACAAGAACTGCCAATTTAGCCGTTGAATGGTTCAGAGTAGGCTTTGTGCACGGAGTAATGAATACAGACAATATGTCTATCTTAGGACTAACCATAGATTACGGACCTTATTCGATGATGGATGAATACGATTTGAATTTTACGCCCAATACAACGGATCTTCCGGGAAGAAGATATGCTTTTGGAAAACAAGGTCAGATTGCCCAATGGAATCTTTGGCAGCTTGCCAATGCTCTTCATCCTTTAATTAAAGATGAGAAATTTTTAGAAGATACCTTAAATCATTTTGGCACCCATTTCTGGGAAAGCCACGATACAATGCTTTGTGCAAAATTCGGTTTTGATGAATTGCTTAAAGATGATGAAGATTTTTTCACCAACTGGCAGGGTTTGATGCAGGAATTACAGATGGATTACACTTTATTTTTCAATTATCTAGAAAAATCAACTTCAACTGCTGATGTAAAAGACTTCTTTAACCGCGTTTCCTACAGTCTTGTAAATGATGAAAAACTGAAAAAACTGGAGGATTTTCTTAGTACATACAACTCAAGGCTAAGCCTAAACACTGTTTCAAGGGAACAATCTTTAGCTATAATGAAAAAAACAAACCCTAAATTCACATTAAGAAACTATCTTCTCTATGAATGTATTGAAGAGATCAGTATTGGGAAAACAAGCATGCTTGAAAAACTAACAGATGCACTAGAAAACCCTTATGAGGAAAGGCATCCGGAGTTTTCAGCCAAACGCCCAAACAGCTATGATGACATTACCGGATGTTCTACACTTTCCTGTAGTTCTTAGTGAAAAGCTAATATTTTTCTTTATTTGTTGAATATTCATTATGCTATTAAAATATTTTTCCTAATTTTAGAAAAAAATATTCTCATGAAAAGAACTCTATTATCTTTTGCATTATTAGCAAGCTTTTATAGCAGCGCGCAGACAGTACTGTCTGAAAGTTTTGAAGGAACCTTCCCCCCTACAGGATGGACAAGATCAGCAACTTTAGCCTCAAGACCATGGGGACCGTCTAATGTAGCTAGTACTTTCCCATCAAGTGGAGCAGCAGCAGTAACAACCTATTCCATTAATGGAACAACTTCTGCTGCAATAGACTATTCAGCATCAAACAATGTTGCCAACCTGATAAGCCCATCTTTCAGCTTGGTAGGAACAACAAATCCTGCATTAAAATTTAAAGTGGTAGTAGGATGGTCTTATATGATCGATTTAGACAACGGAAACCTCATTGCACAGATATCAACAAATGGTGGAACCACATGGACAACTCTTTGGGATGAAGATACAGAAGCAGGTTTCACAGATGATGGAGATGGAAACGAAGCTACAGATTTATACAACACTGTACAAGTTCAAAAAGATTTATCTGCTTATGCTGGACAGGCAAATGTTCAAATAAGATTCCAATACACAGCAACAGATGCTGATGCAGTTTCTTTAGATGACGTTCAGGTTCTTACCAGCGGTACATTAGCCACTCATGAAGCCGTTTCAAAAAAAGCATCTTTAGACATCTATCCTAATCCTACTAAAGGAGAAATCAATATCAAAACTGATAAAAAAATAAAAGCTACTTCGGTTTTTGATATGACAGGAAAATCATTACTACAGACAAATTCCGAAAATCCAAATATATCTTCATTCCCAAAAGGGACATACTTAGTAAAGGTGGTATTTACGGACGGAAGTACTTCTACAAGAAAAGTAGTAAAAAACTAAGCGATTTAAATTTATATAATCTTAGAAGCTCACCTAATATGGTGAGCTTTTTATTTCTACTTTTGCAAAAAATCTGACCCGTGTCTTTGATCAAAACAAAACTTATTCATTTTTTAAAGCTGGTATTTCCTTCCACTTATACAGAAGTGGCCGTTTTTTTATTTTTTATCACCTGCTATGGAATCCTCGGATCTTACATAGCCCTCAACTACAGAATAATATTTGACAGCAGAATTCCATGGGATGCGTACTTTAGTTTTGATAACAAATCCATCCTTATGACCGGAGGAAGCTTCGAGAGACACCCCCTGTCCTATTATTTTTTCAATTGGGTCAGAGAATTTTCACTTTTTATTTCAGGAGGTAAAATGGATGCTAATTTCAGGCTTACACTGGCATGGTTCAGCAACATCATCATCACATTGAATATTGTTCAGGTTTTTAAATACTTAAAAAATATTATCAGAATTCCTTTATCACTTAATGTACTCATCATCCTGTTTTTTGGTGTTTTTTCAACGAATATCATCCTGTCGTTCACTCCTGAAAACTTCACTTACACTCTATTCTTACTTAGCCTATACAACCACTATGCGGCCATCAAACTAAGAAAACAGGAAAAAACACCCACAGCAGCGTTATCACTGGCAGTCATTGGCATTGGAGGCCTTACTATAACCAATCTTGTCAAGGTTTTTATTCCGGTATTTTTTGAAAAAGGTCTTTTCAGGGATTGGAGAAAAGTAGGTAATGCAGTACTAAGGGGAGCTATCGCCATTATTTGCTACGCACTACTCTACCTGAACCGAATTGATTTTAAGTATCAGAATATCTTTTCAAAAACCAACCAACAGTATGAAAAATTCTCTAATGTAGAATCCATACCGACCTGGGATATGATCCTTTCTTTCTTTTTTGGCGGTAATATTTTATTCCCAAGTTTTATCATCTCTGATAAACACAATATGAAAGGCTTTTCCTTTAAAGCACTTTATATGGAGTCATATTCATCAATGTTTTCATATATTTTCGTAGGGATATTACTGGCACTGATAAGTTGGAGTTATTGTAAGAATTTTAAAAACAAATGGGTCCAGATTATTATGATCTCATTTTTTGTTGATATGATCATCCACTGTGTTATGAGATTCGGTCTTCACACCTCCTATATCTATGGAGGGCACTTTGTTTTTGTCTACCCACTGCTGATAGGATGGCTTTTCTATGCTTACAGATCATCACCCAGAATATCAGCATTTTTAACATTAACCGTTGCTCTGCTCTTTGTTTACCTACTAACCAACAACTGGTATAGAATGTCTGAGTTTTTCTGGTTTCTGGAAACCTATTACCAATAAAAAAGGCTGAGAATAGTTTCTCAGCCTTTTTAGTATTTGAAATCAAATCTCCCTTATTTTGCTTCTGCACAGAAAATTCTGTACTGTACGGCAACCGCAGATTTGAAATATTCTCTGATTCTTGAAAGGTCACCCGCAGCGCTTTGCTTTGTAAAGTAACTTCCAGCTAAAATTTTATAATTTGGTCTTAAAGAAGCATCCGTTTCCACCTTAAGATTGGGGAATCTTTTTCGGAAATAAGCCTTCACCTCATTAGCTTCCTCATTGCTTTTCACTGTTGTTATCTGAATTTTAAATCCTAAAATTCTAGGATTTTTTTTACAAATTTCAGCATTGGTAAGCTCTCGATTTGGAACATAAATTTTAGGTGGCTTCGTAATTCCTCCGGTAGAAATACCATTATCGGTATTATTAGAATCTTTAGTTGGAACATTGTTCGCAACTTTGGAACATTTACCTTCAATTCCTTCCAAGGCAGCATTAATTTTTGAATCCATTGTCATGACAAGCTCCGTTCCCGAAAGCGTGTCCTTTTTAACAACTTGCTGTGCTTCAATATTATAAAATCCTAATAATGATAATATTGAAAATATTTTGATCAGATTTCTCATTTAAACTTGTTTCCGCAAATTTATACAAATTAAAAAACTATACCAAACAGGTTATTTAGAATCAATACAAATTAACCTTAAATGACATTTTCCCCTTTTTATATGCCGTTAAATTAGTGTTAAAAATATTATTTTTGCGGGATTGATATGTTCAATAATTTTACTAACATAAGATAATTTAAATGATTAGTTGGAGAAAGCATTATAAAAAAACGTTGATCGCAATAGGCTTATTGCTATCAACCAGTGCTTCATTTTACGGGCAAGACGGCGATCCTAAAAACGGAGAGAAACTTTTCAAAGCGAATTGTACTGCATGCCACGCGCTGGACAAACAGGTTATTGGACCACCATTAAAAGGGGTTGTAGAACGTGTAAAGACAGAGGGCGGTGTAGACAAAGATTGGCTTCACAAGTGGATCAAAGACAACAAAGCTCTTAGAGCTTCTGGGGATAAATACGCCAATGAGATTTTTGAAAAGTATAATAAGACTGAGATGTTACAGTTTCCTAATCTTACAGAGAAGGATATTGATGACATTTTAGCTTTCACTACTAATCCTCCGGCTCCGGAAGAGAAAAAACCGGAAGCAACTTCTGCAACTGGCGCAGCCGCGGCAGCACCTGCAGACAAAACTACTACAAACATTGTCATCATTTCTCTTTTAGCGATTGCAGGTTTATTAGTTTGGATCTTGGTAAAACTAAGACAACTGGTAACACTGGGTCAGTCTGAAGAATTAGCGGGTCTTAATGAAACAAGAGTTCGTTCGTTCAAGGAAATGTATGAGAAGTTCCACTACGTAGGTAAGATAGCTTTAACTATTCTGGCTATTCTTGCAGCTTACGGAGTATGGAACTGGTTAATGTGGATCGGGGTGTACAAAGGGTACAAACCAGAACAACCTATCTACTTCTCTCACAAAATTCACGCTGGAGAACAGAAAATTGACTGTCAGTTATGTCACTCTAGTGCTAAATACGGGAAAGTATCTGAAATTCCTTCTATGAACGTTTGTATGAACTGTCACAGAACAATTTCTGAATACAACGCAGATCACTACATGGAGCCAGGAAAAGACAAGGCATTCTATGACGGAGAGATCCAGAAGATCTATGCTGCAACAGGTTGGGATCCTGCAAAACAACAGTACACAGGAAAAACACAGCCGGTTGAATGGACAAGAATCCACAACATGCCAGACTTTGTGTACTTCAACCACTCTCAACACGTAGTAGCTGGTGAGCAAGCAATCATCAATTCTTTCAACAAAAAGAATCCAGACAACAAAATTGATGTTGTATGTAAAGCTTGTCACGGAAAAATTGATACAATGAATGTTGTTCAAATGGCTAACGACTTTACTATGGGATGGTGTATTGAGTGCCACAGAACTACTGAAGTTGATATGAACAACGGTTATAATAAAGAGTACTTCAAGAATCTACATGACAAGTTGAAAAAACAATATCCTAAGGATGGAGGTAAAATCACTGTAGATGCTATTGGAGGTCTTGAGTGTGGTAAATGTCATTATTAATAACTAAAAAATTAGAAGTATAAATGGCTTCAAACAAAATACAATTCAGAAGTATTCATGAACTTAAAGATCCAGCTTTAAATAATAAGCTGGCTCAGAAAGAGTTTCAGGAAGAAATTCCGGTAGAAGATTTCCTTGGAGATGCTGAGAACAACGGATCAAGTACTTCAAGAAGAGATTTCCTAAAGCTTTTAGGATTCTCTACAGCAGCAGTTACATTAGCTGCCTGCGAAGCTCCGGTAATCAAAACAATTCCTTATGTGGTAAAGCCACATGATATTATTCCGGGAGTACCCAATTATTACGCTTCCACTTATTTTGATGGTTTCGACTTTGCCAGTGTTTTAGTAAAGACTCGTGAAGGTAGACCTATCAAAATTGATCCAAACCCAGCAGCTGGTGATTTAGGTAAAACTAACGCAAGAGCTCAGGCAAGTGTACTTTCTCTTTATGATAATGATAAAGTAAAGCAGCCTAAACTGGATGGTAAGGACGAAACTTTCGATAAAGTAGACAGCTTTGTTCTTAAAGGATTGGAAGATGCGAAAGCTGCAGGTAAAAAGATTGTGCTTTTGTCACACTCTTTTGCTTCACCAACTTTCAAAAAGCTATTTGCTGAATTCAAAGCAAAATATCCTACAGCAGAATTAGTAACCTATGATGCTTTCCCTTACTCTGCGTCTCTGGATGCAGCTCAGGAAGTATTCGGACAGAGAGCATTACCAGTATATGACCTTAAAGGTTCTGAATTGGTAGTTTCTTTCCAGGCTGATTTCTTAGGAGACTATAATGCTTCAAGCTTAGAAACTTCTTACGCAGCAGCAAGAAAACCAGGTCCAAACATGTTGAGACACATTCAGGTGGAATCCAACATGTCATTGACAGGTGCTAATGCTGACTCAAGATACAGATTAAAGCCAAGTGCTGTAAACAAAACTTTAGTTGAAGTTTACAATGCAATCGTAGGTGGTGGTACTTCTGATAAGACGGCTACTGAAATTGCTAACGAACTTAAAGCAAAAGGCAGCAAAGCTGTTGTTTTAGCTGACAGTTCCAAAGGAGCACAGGTTTTAGCACACTTAATCAACCAAAAATTAGGTTCAGTAGCTTTCACTGGTAAAGCGAACTTCCTGAAAGAATTTGATAAAGCAAGATATCAGGAATTCTTAGGATGGGTAAATGCAGGTCAGGTTGGCGTATTGATCGCAAACAATGTAGACCCTATCTACTCTCATCCAAAAGGAGAAGATTTCAAAAAATCTTTATCAAAAGTTGCTTGTGTAGTAGCTGTTGCTGATAAGAAAAATGAAATGTACAAAGCAGCAAAAGCTGTAATTCCTGTAGCTAACTGGCTAGAATCTTGGGGTGATATTGAACCTCAGACAGGCGTATATTCATTAATGCAGCCTACGATCCAGAAAATCTATAAATCAAGACAGATTGAAGAATCTTTATTGGTTTGGAAGAATGGAAAAAACAATGCTGCTAATAACTACTACGATTATTTAAAAGCTAGCTCAGCTTCTATCTTAGGTGCTACTTCTTTCAATAAGGCTTTATATAACGGTATCGTTACTTCTAACAATACAACAACACTATCTTATGCAGGTGGAAACGCTGCACAGGCGGTTGCTGAATTAGGAAA